>NZ_JBLXXR010000011.1:0-75800 GCF_048513535.1 Rothia sp. CCM 9416
GTGGATGTTGAGGCTGAGCTTGAGCGGGTGAGTGAGTTTTGGCGGTCTCAGGGGTGGACGGATATTCGGCGTGGATATGGAGGTGTTGGCGATCATCGTATTTATGTTTATAGTCCTTCGGGGTTAAAGCTGGTTTATACCTTGATGATTTATGAGGGTAATGCTGTGAGGGTTTTGCAGATGGATTCTATGTGTGCGCGTGAGTTCGCCAGTGGTAGTCCGGTGTACTTGGGGGATTTTCAGGACCGTTATTTTGCTTCTCCGACTGCTTCGTCATCATCCGCCTAGCCTGCAGAACCCCTCATGGTCTCAACTGCCTGGCGCAGGGCCTTACCGACGCGCTTCTCACTGACCGTGTAGGCGGTCCCCAGCTCCTGAGCAAAGAAGCTGACCCGCAGTTCCTCAATCATCCAGCTCACAGCCTCCAGCTCGGGGCTGGGGGAAACCCCCGCAGGCAGAGACTCAAGAGCCTTATCGTAGGAATCCTCTAGCTCCTGAACAGCCAACATGAGCTGATTATCCCGGTTGATGTTTGGCCCCAGCTTCTCCATACGCTTAATCATGGCTTTGAGGTAGCGCGGTAGGTGGTGCAGTTGAGCCGCGCCGGTAGCGGCCACAAAACCCGGGTAAATCAGGTTCTCCAGCTGGGCTTTCATATCGCCTATAGCGTGAATAACCGCCAGCGAGGTGCTCTTTTTCATGAGCTTCTGAACAGCGGTTGCCTGGGTAAGAATATCGGCCACCAGCTTGGTGATGGTAAAAACCGTATCAATCAAATCAGCGCGCACACTGTTAAAAAGCTCGGTGTAGTCGGCCCGGGTGAAGGGCGGGGTCGCCGGGGTGAGTTGGTCAATGGCCGCTACGGTGCAGTCGCTAATGAGTGAATCAACAGAGCCGTGCGGGTTCTGGGTAAAGACCATCTTCTCCCTATTATTCAGGTGCTCAGATACATACCGCTCAGGGGAGGGAGTATTGAGTTTGAGCAGGCGGATAACACCGGAACGCTGGGCACGGACGGCCTCGGCCTCGGAGGGGAAAATACGCACAGCAACAGAGGAACCCTCATCGACCAGAGCCGGGTAGCCAGCAACCTTTTGGGTGGCGATGACGCGCTCTACCTTACGGGGCAAATCCTGGGCAGGCCAGTCCGTCAGGCCCGATACCTCACGTACAGCACCGGCAGCTGGAGCGGTAGCGGCCTGCCCGCCAGCGGGTGCAGCGCCCTGAACAGGGCCCTTACCAAGCTGGGATGGCTGGCCCGGGCAGGAGCCACCGTTCCTGCCCGAAGCCTTAGAGCCCGAAGCTACAGCACCCTGAGCCATAGCCTGCATCCGATTCATGGCCTCCGGGGAAGCCCCCAAAGAAGCCGCCAGAGCCGAACGGATCTCGGCGTGCAGACTGGCCTGCAGGCTGGCGAGATCCTTGCTCTCACCCAGAATCTTGTTGCGGTGATCGCGCACCTGGAAGGAAAAACGCAGGTGCTCCGGAACAGACTCCCAGCTAAACTCAGCCGGGTCCACCACATGTCCGCGCAGACGGCGCAGAACCAGGGCCAGCGAATCGGTCAGCGAATCCTCAGCCGGCGAAAAATCAGCCGTCAGCTTCTCTACCGCCTGGCGGGCGACATCGGGGGCAGGCACAAAATTCTTACGAATCTGCTTGGGTAGGGACTTAATCAGGGCGGTTACCAGCTCCTGGCGCAGGCCAGGAATCAGCCACTCAAAAGGAGCCGGATCTAGCTGCCCCAAGAAAAGCACCGGAACCTGAACCGCAATACCGTCCGTCTGGGCCGCAGAAGAACGTACCCCGCCAATAGACACGGTGGGGGCATACTCATAGCGTAAGTCCAGATCAAGCTCCCCACCAGAGGTGCGGGCAACCCAGGTGCGGGGGAAGAGCGACTCATCATAGTCACCTGCCTGCTCATCAATCAGGTTCTCTGGGCTGAAATCCAGCAGGTGCTCATTGACCTTGCGCTCCTGGGACCACCAACGGTCAAAGTGCCGTTCGGAGACAACATGGTCAGGAATACGGGCATCGTAGAAGTCAAAGAGAACCTGGTCATCAACCCGCAAATCACGCCTGCGCAGGCGGGCTTCCAGCTCTTCAACCTCAGCCAGGGCCTTCTGGTTGCGCGCAAAGAAGCGGTGCCGGGTAGACCAGTCCCCTTCCACCAGGGCAGAACGGATAAAAATTTCACGAGCTGCCTCCGGATCAACCCGCCAGTACTGCACCCGGCGATCAGCAATAACCGGCAGACCCAGCAAAGTGACCTTCTCATGGGCCAGCACGGACCCCTGGCGCGAAGACCAGTGAGGGTCAGAATACTGGCGTTTGAGCAGGGGACCACCCAGCTCTTCCACCCACTCCGGCTCAATCTGAGCGTTCACCCGTGCCCATAGGCGTGAGGTCTCCACCAGTTCAGCAGATACCAGCCAGACGGGGTTCTTCTTAAAGAGAGCAGAGCCAGGAAAAATAGCGAACCGGCTGCCGCGTGCACCACGGTACTCGTGCCGGTTAGTTTCGTCCTGCATACCGATGTGGGAGAGCAGGCCGGTCAAGAGCGACTTGTGCACCTCAGTTTCGTGGGCCGCAGGGTCAATATGGCGCCCACCCTCAACCGTGATACCGGCAGACCGGCCAATCTCGCGGAGCTGAGTAAAAAGATCCTGCCACTCACGAATCCGCAAGAAATTCAGGTACTCCCGGTGGCACATCTTCCTGAACTGGCTTGAAGACAGCTCGGACTGCTTCTCATGGATGAACTGCCACAGGAGCAAGAAGCTGGTGAAGTCAGACTTATCGTCCTTGAAACGGGCGTGCAAGGCATCGGCCTCGCCCCGGTGCTCAGCCGGGCGTTCGCGGGGGTCCTGAATGGTCAGCGCCGCCGCCAGAACCATAATTTCCTTGGCAACACCGCGCTTGGCGCCCTCCACAATCATACGGGCCAGACGCGGGTCTACCGGTAGCGCCGCCATTGCACGGCCTGCTGCTGTGAGCGGGCTGGTGGGCTTGCGGAGCTGACGCGGCTGGTGCTTGGCTGCGCTCAGCGCCCCTAGCTCCCGCAACAGGTTCAGACCGTCATTAATAGCCCGGGTCTCCGGGGGCTGAACAAAGGGGAACTTCTCAATATCGGACGGGGAACGCACCACACCGATGGCGGTCATCTGTAGGATAACAGCGGCTAGATTAGTACGGAGAATCTCGGGGTCAGTGAACTCAGCGCGTGAGGCAAAATCCTCCTCCGAATAGAGGCGGATAGCGATACCGTCCGACACACGGCCACAGCGACCTGACCGCTGGTTGGCGCTGGCCTGAGAAATACGCTCAATGGGTAGGCGCTGAACCTTGGTCCGGGATGAATAACGGGAAATACGGGCTGTCCCCGTATCAATCACATACTTGATACCCGGCACCGTCAGAGAGGTTTCAGCGACGTTGGTTGCCAGCACAATGCGGGGCCTACCACCGGGTTTGAAGACCCGGTGCTGTTCAGCCATCGAAAGACGGGCAAAGAGAGGCAGAACCTCATAGTCAGCCAGACGGCGGGTGGTGCGAACCATCTCGGTAATGGCCTCTGCCGCGTCCCTAATCTCTCGCTCACCCGAGAAGAAAATCAGGATATCTCCGGGTGCTTCCTCCGAAAGTTCACGGATAGCATCGAGTACGCCGTCCAGAGGGTCGCGGTCCTCGTCCTCCAGGCCGTCGCCTGCATCGTCGGCATCCTCGCCGCCGTCACCGGTGCGGGGTTCACTCAGCGGGCGGTAACGAATCTCCACCGGGAAAGTACGGCCAGAGACTTCGATAATGGGCGGGGCATCATCGGGTAGGGCGGCCTCGGCGATGTCCCCTTCCTTATCGGTTGGCGAATCATCGATGATTCCCACACCGGGCACAAAGCTGGGGGAGAAGTGGCGGGCAAAACGCTCGGGGTCAATGGTCGCTGAGGTAATAACAATTTTGAGGTCTGGGCGTTGGGACATAATCCGTTTGAGGTAGCCCAGAATGAAGTCGATATTGAGACTGCGCTCGTGCGCCTCGTCAATGATGATTGCCGAGTAGTTTTTCAGGAGCGGGTCGTTCTGAATCTCAGCCAGCAGAATACCGTCGGTCATGAGTTTAATGGCTGAGCTCTCACCGACCTCGGAGGTGAAGCGCACCTGGTAGCCCACGGTCTGCCCGATTTTTTGACCCAGCTCTTGGGCAATACGTTCAGCAACCGAATGGGCGGCAAGACGGCGGGGCTGGGTATGACCAATCATGCCCTTTTGGGCTAGCCCAAGCTCCAGAAGCATTTTGGGTAGCTGGGTGGTCTTACCGGAGCCGGTTTCACCGGCCACGATAGTGACCTGGTTCTCGCGGATAGCAGCCATGATGTCGTCCCTGCGGGCAGAGACGGGTAGAGCTTCCGGGTAGCTGATGGTGTCAGGAATGAGTGGGGTATAGGGGCGGCGGGTGCCTTGAGCTCTGTCCCGGTTGCCAGAGCGTGAGCTTCTGGGGTTCTGTTTCTGGTTGCCCTCTTGCTGTGGTTCGGTGGTCTTGTTTCTGGGTGACTTCTTACGCTGTCCGGTAGCTTGCGGGCGGCGGGTGCGGCCTTGGTTGCGGCTCCTACCCTGTGCGGGCTGGCCAGGCTGTTCTGACCCGCGGGTGTGCTGATTGCCGGTGGCTTCTGGCTGCGCGGTGCGCGTCTTTGCGGCGTGCATAGCGGCGGCAATGGCTGAGAGCGGCTGGGCGGGGGGACGGGGTGAGGGCGATGAAGTAGACATACTGCCTACCATTTTAGGGCTAGAAGCTGTGCCCGTGGGCGGGTTTCTCTAGACGCGTGAAGCCAGCTAGTTCTCTGGCTCAAAATAGCCAGAGATACCTGTTAGGGGGTGCCTGTCTTTGCACCCAGGAGAGCTGAAGCCCTGTGAAAGACGCAGCGCCCCGCCCTCCTGATTCTTGGCAGGGGAGCGGGGCGCTCCTATCAGCAGAGATCTTTAGAGGCTGGCGGCCACCGGCAGGACCAGTTCCATCATTCCGGTGAAGGCGGTCTGGCGTTCATCAGCGGTTGTCTCTACACCCTTGAAGAGGTGGTCAGAGACAGTGAAAACCGAGAGGGCCTGCACCCCGGCAGCGGCGGCGACCGAGTAGATACCTGCGGTTTCCATCTCAACAGCCAGTACGCCCATGTCGGCCCACTTTTGGGCGTCGCTGGGGTCTGCGCGGTAGAAGACATCCGAGGAGAGCACGTTGCCCACGTTCAGGGCCAGGTTCTGGGTTTCAGCTTCCTTAGCTACGGCTGAGAGCAGGGGCCATGACGCGGTGGGGGCGTAGGTGCCGGGTAGCTTGTAGTGGTGCAGGAAGTTTGAGTCGGTGGAAGCTGCCGAAGCGACCACGATGTCAAAGAGGTCCAGGTTGGTGGATAGGCCACCACAGGTGCCGATGCGAATCAGGTTCTTGACCCCGAAGCTGTGAATGAGTTCGTGGGTGTAGAGGCTGGCTGAGGGGATACCCATGCCGGTGCCCATGACGCTGATACGTGAGCCCTTGTAGTCGCCGGTGAAACCGAACATGTTGCGGACGGTGTTGAACTGTACGACGTTCTGCAGGTAGGTGTCGGCAATGAACTTGGCGCGCAGGGGGTCGCCGGGGAGCAGAATGGTTTCGGCAATTTCAGCGCCGTGAGGGGCGATATGGGGGGTATTGACGTTCTCGGTCACAGGGTCTCTTTTCGTAATAAGCGGGGAGAATCTTTCCTCACCTAGTCTACCCAGTCCACCGGGGCCGGAACTTCACTGTTTAGACTTGCACTATGAAACTTCGACTGTGGCAAAGCACCGATGCGTCCGCCCTTCTTGAACTGGTTGAAACCAGCACGGACTTAGAGAGGCAGATGCCCCTACCTGGCACCCTCCAGGAGGCTCAGCACCTGATTGAAGGGCAGTGGCTCCCTGCGCAGGGGCGGGCTGTCTTTTGCCTGGACGATGGGCAGGCCGTCGGGCTGGTCGGTATCACCTACAGCGCACAGCAAGAGGACGGTTCCTGGGATAGGGGCTGGGTCTACTACTGGATTGCCGACCGGGCTCGAGGTAAAGGAATCCTTAAAAGCGCGGTGCGGGCAGTCTGCGACTGGGCCCTGGGGCAGTACAATCCGCCAGAAGAAAAGCACCCAAGGCTAGATACTGAACTGCTGGGTACTTTAGAATCGCCCAACCTACGCCGCCTGGAACTGGGTTACCGGACCAACAACCCAGCTTCTGGTGCGGTGGCCCGCTATGCAGGCTTTACCGTGGAAGGCATTGAACGCCAGAAGTTCCTGTACCTGGGGCAAACCTATGATGCTGTTCTTGCAGCCCGGCTCCGCCAGCTACCGGCACCGGACTTCAGCACAGGGGTAGCAGTTCACCACATTGAACTGTGGACGCAGAACCTAGAACAGGTGCGCGGTTCCTGGGACTGGGTACTGACCCAACTGGGTTTCAGCTCCTACCAGCAGTGGCAGGGAGGGCAGTCCTGGCAGGCCCAGGACGGTTCTTACATTGTCCTGGAGCAGTCCCCTCAGGTTTCTGGTGCCCACCAGCGCACCCGCGCCGGGCTCAATCACCTTGCCCTCACCTGCCCTAGCGCCCACAAGCTAGACAGCCTGCGAGATCAGGCGGCTGAGCACGGCTGGTCTGAGCTCTTCGCCCCGAACTACCCGCATGCAGGCGGGCCACAACATTACGCCCTCTACCTGGAAAACACCCAGGGCTTCGAACTTGAAATCGTAGCGCCCCAGCCACAATAAATGCCCACCACAAAAAAGAGAAGGCATGCCAGCGCTTCGCGCATTCTGGCAGAACTGATTGCTGGCTAAAATCGCCACATCGGTGACGATTTTGACGCCAGGCACAAAAAGAGAAGGCATGCCAGCGCTTCACGCATTCTGGCATGCCTTCTCTTTTTGTGCCCTCGAAAGGATTCGAACCTTCGACACCCAGCTCCGGAAACTGGTGCTCTATCCACTGAGCTACGAGGGCTTATGATGACTCTTTGACCAAGCCATGTTTACCAGCCTAGCAAGCTCGGCTGATTCATTCGGATTTCTTATCCGCCTGTAGGCGGAAAACCTCATTCACCATGAGCTACCAGGGTAACAAACTCTCAGCCAAAACCTTTATGCGGTTAGGCCATCAAGCCACACCCACTATATCAGAAACACTTGGGCTGGGCTAAACGCCCGCAGACAGGTGCAAACGCTACAGTATTGAGGGTAAGTACCGGCAGATGAAAGGCACCCGTGAACGTCACCAGCGGCAACTACGCAGGCACCAGCGACCCCGCCCAAACCTACGACTTCTACCCGCCTGCAAGCACCGGGGCCAACAGGCAGCCAGCACCCTTACTCATCTATGTTCACGGGGGAGCCTGGCGCTTTGGCGACAAAGCCAGCTTTGCCCAAGCCGATAAGGGCCTGCACACAGTGCGCCAAGGGCTGGCAGAAGCAGGGTTCGCTACAGCCTCCATCAACTACCGGCTCAGCCACCAAGCACTCTTTCCCGCCCAAATCAACGACCTTAAAACCTCGATCCGCTACTTCAAAGAGAAGGCCGCAGAATTTTCCATCGACCCCGACCGTATCGCCCTAGCCGGTGGCTCAGCCGGTGGACACCTGGTTCAGCTAGCCGCCGCAACCGGCCACCTGGCAGAACCCTACCTTGAAGGTATCCCAGCAACGGCGCTAGCCGCCGCACAAGCACAGGGGCAACCGGACTCAAGGGTTCGCTGTGCCCTGAGCATCTACGGGGTCAGCGACCTGCGCAGTATCTTTGACGACCGCGTGGCCTGGGGCTTTGACCGGGACCACCCCGAAGACGACGGCGCAGAATGGCGGCTTTTGGGATCCACCTACCCGGCCCCCGCAGGTAGCCAGGCCGCTATCAACTGGGCAAAAGCTCACCCCATCGACTATGCCCTCGCCGCCAGCCCGAGCGGGCCAAGAACCCACGCACCGGTCTACTACCTGCACGGAACCTCAGACACCTGCGTGCCCCCCAACCAATCAATCCGCGCCCACCGGGCCCTTGCAGGGGCGGGTATCCCCACCGAACTCACCCTGGTTGGCGGTGCTGAACACTCAGACCCGGCTATCTACGCCAGCGCCAGTCTCTGGGCACACATCGTTGACTGGCTGACCCAGCACACCAATAAGAGCTAGGCCACACCCTAAGAACCTGCTTGCTGGGTTGGCTAGGTGGTGCCTTTGGGTAGACTTGAACCTATGACACCCGAAGAACTCTCCCTTGCTATTGACGGCGCGCTCGCAGCAGCCTTAGCTGCCGGTGAACTGACCCTGACCGATGGTGAAACCGCACCCGCTGTGCGCATTGAACGCCCCAAGAACCGTGACCACGGTGACTGGGCCACCAACATCGCCCTCCAAATCTCTAAGCAGGTCGGCAAGAACCCGCGCGAAGTAGCCCAGGTCCTTGCGGGCAGAATCACCGAGCTTCCCGGTGTTGCCTCTGTTGATATCGCAGGCCCCGGCTTCCTAAACATCATTCTCGATGCCGCCGCCGCCGGTGAACTGGCGCAGACTATTCTCCAGCAGAGGCAAGCCTACGGAACCAACCAGACCCTGGCCGGTAAGACCATTAACCTTGAGTTCGTTTCGGCTAACCCCACCGGCCCCATCCACCTGGGCGGTACCCGCTGGGCCGCTGTGGGCGATTCTCTGGCCCGTATCTTCCAATCCCAGGGCGCCAAGGTCGTGCGTGAATACTACTTCAACGACCACGGTAACCAGATTGACCGCTTTGCCCGCTCTCTGCTGGCCCGCGCCAGGGGAGAGGCTGCACCCGAGGACGGCTACGGTGGCGAGTACATCACCGATATTGCCAACCGCGTGCTCGAAGCCCGCCCCGATGCTTTGACCTCTGCGGACCCTCAGGAAGTCTTCCGCGCCACCGGCGTTGAGTTTATGTTCGAGGACATCAAGAAGTCCCTGCACGAGTTCCACGTAGATTTTGACGTTTTCTTCCACGAGAACTCACTCTTTGAAGAGGGAAAGGTAGATGAACTCCTTGAAAAGCTTAAGGAGTCCGAGAACCTCTACTTCAAGGACGGCGCCTGGTGGCTCAAGTCCACCGATTTTGGCGACGACAAGGACCGTGTGGTCATCAAATCCGACGGCAACGCCGCCTACATTGCCGGGGATATCGCCTACTTCCAGGACAAAACCAAGCGCCCTGTTGACCCGGCTGACCTAGCTATTTACATGCTGGGCGCTGACCACCACGGCTACGTTGCCCGCCTCAAGGCCGCCGCCGCCGCGCTGGGCGATAACCCGGACATGGTCGAGGTCATGATTGGCCAGATGGTAAACCTGGTCAAGGACGGCAAGCCTGTGCGTATGTCCAAGCGCGCAGGCAACGTGGTGACCATGGAGGACTTAGTCGAGATTGTGGGCGTGGATGCGGCCCGCTACTCGCTGACCCGCTACTCGGTGGACTCCAACATCGATATCGACCTGGACCTGCTGACAAAGCAGTCCAACGAGAACCCCGTGTTCTACGTTCAGTACGCCCACGCCCGCACCTGCGCTATTACCCGTAATGCCGAGGCCGCCGGGGTGAGCACCGACTCAGTGGACTTGGCCCTGCTGGACTCCGAAGCAGACTCTGCCCTGCTGGCCGCCCTGGGCCAGTATGCCGGTACTGTCAAAGAGGCCGCGGAGTTCCGCGAGCCCCACCGCCTGGCCCGCTACCTTGAAGCTCTAGCTGGCACCTACCACCGCTGGTATGGCCTCTCCCACGTGGCCCCCAAGGGCGACGAAGAGATAACCGACCTGCACCGCACCCGGCTGCTCCTGAACCAGGCAACTGGCCAGGTTCTGGCCAATGGTCTGGGACTGCTGGGCGTGAGCGCTCCGGAGAAGATGTAACCATGGCTCACCAAGTAGCGCTTTATAAGCCTGAATGGCTAACCTACCCGCAGAACCCGGCTGAGCTCAGCCCTGTCATCTGGATGCCCTCTTTTGCCCGTGACGCACAGGGGCAGCTGACCGTGGACGGCACCGCTGTCTCGTCATTGGTGGAGGAGTTTGGAACTCCCCAGTACGTCTTTTCGGAGAGCACCTTCCGTGCCCGTGCCGCCGAATTCCGTGCCGCCTTTGAGCAGGCCTTTGAAGCTCACGGCGCTGAAGTGTCGGTCTACTACGCTGGCAAGTCCTTCCTGACAACCGCCGTGGCCAAGTGGGCTGAGGAAGAGGGCCTATGCCTGGATACCGCCAGCGGCGGCGAACTGGCTTTGGCTATGCGCGCCGGTGTTGCCGGGGGCAAGATTGCCCTGCACGGGAACAACAAGTCAGAAGCCGAGATTGCTCGCGCTCTGACCTACGGTGTGGGCCGCCTAGTAGCAGACTCGGTACCGGAGGTTCAGCTTATTGCACGGGTTGCCACTGAACTGGGTGTTACCGCGCCGGTCATGCTCCGGGTAACCCCCGGTGTTCACGCCTCCACTCATGATTTCATTGCCACAGCACACGAGGACCAGAAATTCGGCCAGTCACTGGTACCCGGCACCGCCGCTCTGGCTGGGCTGAGCCAGGCAGAATTGGATCAGCTGGGTGTCACCGCTGATGATGCTTACGCCACTCTTGCGGCGGCTCTAGCTCTAGCCAGTGAGAGCATTGACCTGCGCGGTCTGCACTGCCACATCGGTTCCCAGATTTTTGAAGCCGAGGGCTTTGGAAAGGCCGCCGAGAAGGTGCTGACCTACATGCACCAGCTCAACGAGCGCTTTAATGTGGTGCTACCCGAAATCGACCTGGGCGGTGGCTACGGCATTGGCTACACCGAGCAGGACACCCCGCGCGGTTCGGCAGAAATTGCGCGGGAGCTGGCCGCTATGGTTGCCTCAACCTGCCGGGCTGTGGGTATGGCTATCCCGCATCTCTCCTTTGAACCCGGACGCTCTATCTCCGGCCCCTCCGGTATCACCCTCTACACGGTGGGCACCATCAAAAACGTTTCTATCGAGGACGAAAACGGTGACACCCGCGTGCGCCGCTACGTCTCGGTTGACGGTGGTATGAGCGATAACCCCCGCCCGGTTCTTTACGAGTCAGACTACGCAGTGACCCTGGCTAACCGTGCTCCGGCAGGGGAGCAGCTACTAAGCCGCGTGGTGGGTAAGCACTGCGAATCCGGTGACATCGTAATTCGTTATTGTTACCTGCCTGCCGACCTCACCGCTGGTGATGTTCTAGCGGTCCCCGCAACAGGTGCCTACAACCACGTGATGAGCTCGAACTACAACTACCTCACCCGCCCGCCGGTGGTGGCAACTAGCCAGGGTAAGCCTGCCCGCGCTATCGTTCGCCGGGAAACCGAAGAGGATATGTTGGCCCGCGACCTGGGCCTGGTCTAAGCCCTCAGCAGGAGCCTGCCATGCTGTGCCACTGATCGTAATATGGACGACACGGTATGGCAGGCTCAGTCATACTGAAAGAATGGAAGCGGGACCCGCCGCATAAATACAGTGCGCCTTGGATAGCATGGTGCGCTGCCCCCCTTTACCCCAAAACCGTCAGGAGATGCCATTGGGTAAGACCACCACCATCAAAGTAGCGCTACTAGGTGCCGGTAACGTCGGCTCTCAGGTAGCTCGTATGCTCACCGAGGACGCCACCGCCCTCCGGGACAGAATCGGTGCCGATGTTCAGCTCATCGGTATCGCTGTGCGCGATACGAAGGCTACCCGGCACTATACGGCTGATCCATCCCTTTACACCACCGATGCGGAAGGCCTGATTGATGACGCCGATGTGGTTATTGAGCTGACCGGTGGTATTGAGCCAGCCCGCACTCGTATTCTGCGTGCACTGGCCGCTGGCAAGTCGGTTGTCTCGGGTAACAAGGCTCTGCTAGCTAAGCACGGTGTCGAACTTACCGCTGCCGCCGCTCAGAGCGGCGCCCAGCTCTCCTACGAGGCCGCTGTTGCCGGCGCTATCCCCATTCTGCGCCCCCTGCGTGACTCCCTGGCTGGTGATCAGATTAGCCGGGTACTGGGTATCATGAACGGCACCACCAACTACATCCTGGATCAGATGGATACCACCGGTGCCCAGTTTGCTGATGCACTGGCTGAGGCCCAGCGCCTGGGTTACGCCGAGGCTGACCCCACCGCCGATATAGAGGGCCACGACGCCGCGTCCAAGGCTGCTATCGTTGCCTCTCTTGCTTTTCACTCAGATTTCACCATTGACGATGTGCACTGTGAGGGTATTACCTCCGTCAGTGCCGAAGAGGTTCAGGCCGCTGCCGCCGATGGCTACGTCATCAAACTTCTGGCAGTGTGCGAGAAGGACGGGGAAGGCGTGAACATTCGTGTTAACCCCACTCTGGTTCCCCGAACCCACCCGCTGGCCAGTGTTCGCGGTGCCTATAACGCGGTCTTTGTCCAGGCTGAAAACGCCGGCGAGCTCATGTTCTACGGCCCCGGTGCTGGTGGTGCTCCTACCGCTTCGGCTGTGCTGGGCGACTTTGTCTCCCTGGCCCGCCGCCTGGTTCTGGGCGGCCCAGGCATCCCGGATTCTTCCTTTGCTCAGCTCAAGGCAACCAGCATGAGCCAGGTCATTTCTCGTTACTCTGTGGGCATTGTGGTAGAGGATAAGCTGGGCGTTCTGTCAAACATTGCTCGTATCTTTGCTGAGCACGGTGTCTCAATCGAAACCATGCGTCAGGTTAAGGGAACCGGCGACGGTAGCAGCGCGACCATCCGTATTGTGACCCACCGCGCGACCGATGCCAACCTTGGCAAGACCATGGCCGTTGTTGATTCCCTGGATACGGTCCGCGAAATCTGCTCCGTGATTCGGGTGGAGGGCTAGAAACTGATGGTTTTGTCGATGACTGACGGTTCAGACGAATCCCTGCTTGAGTCTCATGCTATCCCGGTGGGTGCCCGCGTGACGGTGCGGGTACCGGCCTCCTCAGCCAACCTTGGCCCCGGCTTTGATTCCCTGGGCCTATCCCTGGCCTACTACGACGATTTGGTTGTGACCAGGCTAGCGGGGGAGGGAGAGCTGACTTTCGACCTGTCCGGCGAGGGTGCCGACCAGGTGCCCCGAGATGCCAACCACCTGGTAGTCAAGGCTATGCAGACCGCCTGGAAAGCCGCAGGGCTTCTTGAGCTACCCAGCCTGCACATTCAGGCTCATAACCGCATTCCGCATTCGCGCGGTATGGGATCATCTGCCTCTGCCATTGTTGCCGGGGTAAGTGCCGCAAACGGACTGCTACCTGCTGAGCTCCAGCTTGATGCTGATACTGTACTCCAGATTTGTTCGGGTATGGAGGGGCACCCCGACAATGTCGCCCCCTCACTGTTCGGCCAGGTGGTGATCTCCTACGGTGATGATTCGGGTTGGCATTCCCTGCCCGTCCCCGCTCACCCTGAGGTCCTCCCCGTGATTGCGGTACCCGACTACCAGGTGCCAACCAGGGTTGCCCGCGGTCTGATTCCCGAAACCGTTCCTCACCGCGAAGCCGCCACCAATGCAGGGCGCGCCGCCCTGCTAGCCCAGGCACTGACCTCCTACCCAGAGTACCTGCTCCCCGGCACCAGCGATCTACTCCACCAGTCCTACCGGGCTGCTGCCATGAAACCCAGTGCCGCACTGGTTCAGCACTTACGTGGCTTGGGCTATGCGGCAGTGATCTCCGGGGCTGGCCCCACCGTCATGGTTCTGGCACAGGGGCAGGAGCAACGGGAACATATCGGCTCTGCTATTGCTGAGTTCGTAACCCACCCCGAAGCCGGCACCTATGAAGGTCAACCGGTCACCTGGCGCGTGCTGAATATCGATATTGACACGCAAGGTGTTATGCTTACCTATGAGGAAAACGCTTAGTTCCTTAGGGGCCATCCCCCTAGACCCGAACTTATGTTCTCCGTTTCACGGTTCCGAAACCTGTAGAAGCCTCAGGTATTTGGCCGTTTACCAAGGTTCTGCCTTATGGCACTAACCTTTCTGCTGTCCTAGGCATAGCCGTGCTCATCAGCAGTTGTGCTTTCGCACATCCGTTACCTAGTCCGCGCATCAGCCGATGCTGATAGCTAGTTAGCTAATTTATGAACACTCGCCCGTTCTGGGCATGACGCATCTGTTGCGTCACTACCACCCGCGAAATCAACGACATTTCGAGAGAAGGAATCTTCGTGGCAGAAAACACCGACCTCACCGCAGGTACGGAAACCGCACAAGCGGTAGAAACCAAGTCCCCAAGCCTGAGCACTCTCAAGCTCGCTCAGCTCCAGTCCCTAGCCTCCCAGCTGGGCATCACCGGCGCTCGTCGTATGCGTAAGTCAGACCTGGTTGAAGCTATTAGCTCCCACCAGCGTGGTGGCGCTATCGCCGACCGTGAAGAGGCACCCGCTCCTGAGGCCGCTCCCGCTGAAAAGCCTAAGCGTACCCGCACCCGTAAGACTGCCGCAGAAAAAGCCGCCGAAAAAACTGCAGAGGCCCAAGCCCCTGCGCAGAGCGACCAGGATGCGGCTGAGGAAAAGGCAGAGAAGCCCGCAACTAAGCGCCGCACCAACCGCCGTGCTACCAGCGCATCGGCTACCGCTGCTGAGGCTAACCCCCTCGAAGCAGTAGAAGCTGCCCTGGATGCAGTCGAGTCCAAGAAAGCCGGCCGCGGTGAAAATGCTGAGGGCGAGGAAGCTCCCCGCGCTACCCGAACTCGTACCCGCAGCGACCGCCGTCGCAAGGCCGAAACCGAGACAGCCGAATCGGCTGATAACACCGAAAGCAACGGTAACGAAAAGACCGAACGCTTCGAGCGCAAGAACCGCCGGGACCGCGACAACCGCGGTGACAAGCAGGATCGCTCCGAGAAGCAGGACCGCGATAACCGTTCTAAGAACAACGACCGCGATAACCGCTCTGAGCGCCAGCAGAACAACGGCCCCGACGAGGACCGCCGCAACGGTCGTAAGAACCGCCGCGACCGCCAGCAGGAGCGCCGTGAACGCCGTAGCAACCGCAGGGACGACTTCGAACCCGAGATCCGTGAAGACGATGTTCTGATCCCCGTCGCCGGTGTTCTTGACGTTCTAGATAACTACGCTTTTGTTCGTACCTCCGGCTACCTGCCCGGTAGCAACGATGTCTATGTTTCGCTGGCCCAGGTCAAGCGTCACGGCCTGCGCAAGGGCGACGCAATCGTAGGCACAATCCGTGCCCCTCGAGAAGGCGATAACAACAACCGCCAGAAGTTCAACGCTCTGGTTCAGGTCACCACCATCAACGGTCTGACCCCCGAAGAGTCCAAAGGCCGCCGCGACTTCAACAAGCTAACCCCGCTTTACCCCAAGGAGCGCCTGCGCCTGGAGACCGAAGCCAAGAAGGTTGGCCCCCGCGTCATTGACCTGGTTGCCCCCATCGGTAAGGGCCAGCGCGGTCTTATTGTTGCACCCCCCAAGGCCGGTAAGACCCTGATGCTTCAGTCCATCGCGAACGCTATCACCACTAACAATCCTGAGGTTCACCTCATGATGGTTCTGGTCGATGAGCGCCCCGAAGAAGTAACCGACATGCAGCGCACCGTCAACGGTGAGGTCATTGCCTCCACCTTTGACCGCCCCGCCGATGACCACACCATTGTCGCTGAACTCGCCATTGAACGCGCTAAGCGGCTGGTAGAGCAGGGCCGCGACGTTGTCGTTCTGCTGGATTCCATGACCCGTCTGGGCCGTGCCTACAACCTGGCCGCCCCCGCATCGGGCCGTATCCTCTCCGGTGGTGTCGATGCCGCTGCGCTCTACCCGCCCAAGAAGTTCTTCGGTGCGGCTCGCAATATTGAGGAGGGTGGCTCACTGACCATTTTGGCTACCGCCCTGGTTGAGACCGGCTCCAAGATGGACGAGGTTATCTTTGAGGAATTCAAGGGTACCGGCAACATGGAACTGCGCCTTTCCCGCCACCTGGCCGATAAGCGTATCTTCCCTGCTATCGACCTCAACGCTTCCAGCACCCGCCGCGAAGAGGCACTCCTCTCACCCGAGGAAATCAAGATTATGTGGCGTCTGCGCCGTGTCCTAGCTGGCATGGATCAGGAGCAGTCACTCTCGGTCCTGCTCAGCAAGCTCCGCGAGACTCAGTCCAACGTCGAATTCCTGCTGACCGTTTCTAAGAGCGGGCTCGGCCACGGCGAATAAAGGCTCGGTACACCGCCTGCTCCACACGGGGCAGGCGGTGCTTCACCCCTTAAACAAAAGATTGAGGTGCCTGTAGCGGGCACCGCGAAGAAGAGGCACATACAGTGATTGATTCAATCCAGGGTCTGCTCGATGAACACGCAGACCTCCAAAAACAGCTGGCTGACCCCGCTGTGCACGCCGCCCAGGGTAAGGCACGCAAACTCGGTCGCCGTTACGCAGAGCTCAACGGCATCGTTGAAGCCTATAAGAAGGTCACTGCCCTGCGTGATGACCTCCAGGCTGCTAGCGAAATGGCAGCCGAGGACGCCGAGTTCGCCGCTGAGGTCAAAGAAATTGAAGCCAAGCTCCCTGCCGCAGAGGAAAAACTGCGCCGCTTGCTGATTCCCCGCGACCCGGACGATGGCCGCAACGTCATTCTGGAGGTCAAGGGTGGTGAAGGTGGTGACGAGGCTTCCCTCTTTGCCGCTGACCTCTTGCGCATGTACACCCGCTACGCGGAAACCAAGGGCTGGAAGACCGAGATGATTTCCTCCCAGAGCACCGATGTGGGCGGCTACAAGGATGCCCAGATTGCTATCAAGGGCAACTCCACTGATCCGGCTGAGGGCGTCTGGGCCCACCTCAAGTACGAGGGCGGTGTTCACCGTGTTCAGCGTGTACCCGCAACAGAGTCCCAGGGGCGTATCCACACCTCTGCCGCCGGCGTACTGGTTTTCCCCGAGGTCGATGAACCCGAGGAAATCGACATTAACCAAAACGATCTGAAGATCGATGTTTACCGTTCATCTGGACCCGGTGGACAGTCAGTGAACACCACTGACTCCGCTGTGCGTATTACCCACCTGCCAACCGGCATCGTGGTAGCTATGCAGAACGAAAAGTCGCAGATTCAGAACCGCGAAGCTGCTATGCGCGTGCTCCGCGCCCGTCTCTTGGCTTGGCAGCAGGAACAGATTGATGCGGAGAACGCCGAGAAGCGTCACTCCCAGGTGCGCACCATGGACCGGTCAGAGCGTATCCGTACCTACAACTATCCCGAAAACCGTATTGCGGATCACCGCACCGGCTACAAGTCTTACAACCTGGACGCTGTCCTCAACGGTGACCTGGGCGCTGTTATCCAGTCTGCTATTGAGATGGATGAAGCCGCCCGTCTTGAGAAACTAGGCCAGGACAACAAATAATCGTGGCTGACTTTTCTGCCTTGCCCGGTGAGGATCTGGATTCAGCTCTTGGCCGGGCCTCGGTCTACCTGGCTGAGGCAGGGGTGGAATCCTCCCAGACTGATAGCCAGCTGCTTGCGGCCTATCTGTTGGAGAAGCAGACCGGTGAGCCGGTCAGCCGGGGGAGGGTTCAAACTCTTGCTCTGCTGGGTACCCCGGTGCCTGCTGATTTTGATCGGCTGGTGACTCTGCGCGGTCAGCGGATCCCGCTCCAGCACCTGACCGGGCAGGCCCATTTCCGGGGACTGACCCTTTCTGTTGGCCCGGGGGTTTTTGTTCCGCGTCCTGAGACTGAGCTACTGGTTGAACACGCTGTCGTAGAGTATCAGCGTCGCGTGGCCAAGGGTACCCTGCCGCATCGCCCCCTGGTCCTTGACCTCTGTACGGGTTCCGGGGCGATTGCTGCTTCGCTAGCTACTGAGCTGGCTGGGGCTGAGGTGCTAGCGGTCGAGCTGTCCAAGGATGCGGCCGCTTGGGCTGAGCGTAATCTTGATGGTACGGGTGCTCGACTGGTCAGGGGTGATGCCCTCACCGCACTGGAAGAGCTCAAGGGACAGGTGACACTGGTTGCCTCGAACCCACCTTATATTCCGCAGGGTGCTGTTCCAAAGGATCCCGAAGTCAGAGACCACGATCCGGCACTTGCCCTTTACGGTGGGGGAGAAGACGGCATGGAGTTGCCCTCCGCGATAGCTTACCGTGCCTACGATTTGCTGGCTCCTGGAGGGTACCTGATTATGGAGCACGCGGAAACCCAGCGGGAGCTCATGCGCCAAGCCTTTGAAAAGGCAGGCTTTGAGCGTACTGAATCTATTGACGATCTGGCGGGTAAACCCCGTCACACCAGCGGCTACAAACCGGTGTCCAAGAGCTAGGAATGTGAAAGAATAAAGAGTGTGAAAGCAACCATTGTTAGTGCCACAGACCAAGAAGCCTTTGACCAGGCTATAGCTACTGCTGAGTCGGTCATTAAAGACCACAAGCCCATCGTCATTCCGACCGATACCGTCTACGGTATTGCCGCAGACGCTTTTTCTGTTGAGGGCGTTACTGCTTTGCTGGCAGCTAAGGGGCGAAGCCGTCAGATGCCCCCGCCTGTTTTGATTTACGATAAGGCCGTACTGGCGGGGCTGGCTGATGAGGTGTCAGCTGATGCGCGGGCCCTTGCCGATGCTTTTTGGCCTGGAGCGCTGACCCTGATTTTCTACTCTCAGCCTTCTCTGAACTGGGACCTGGGGGAGACTCAGGGAACGGTAGCACTGCGTGTTCCACATGACCCTGTAGCGATCGAGCTGCTCAAAAAGCTGGGCCCTCTTGCCGTATCCTCAGCTAATAAAACGGGGCGTGTAGCGGCAACCACCGCTGATGAAGCCATGGAGCAGCTGGGCGCAGACGTTGAGCTTATTCTTGATGGCGGCCCTCGTCCCGCTGAGCGTTCCGATGATTTTGAGTCGGTACATGCCCAACCCTCGACCATTGTGGACTGCACCTCGGATCGACTGATTGTGGTGCGAGAAGGCGCTATCCCGGTTGAGCGGCTGCGCGAGGTTGTGCCCTCAGTAGTGACCCGAGCAGAGTTTGACGAGCAAGAGAAAGCCCGGCGGGAGGCCGAGGTTGCTCTGGCCCAGACCCAGCAGGCTATGACTACCCTGGAGAACGACTCAGACCAGCAAGAAATCGATGGTGTTGGACCAAAGGCTGCCGCACCGGTTGCAGGTTCCCTGGCGGCTCACCTGGTCTCTCATAGCGGGCTGAAGGCGGTGGACCAGAAGCGAACAGCTACTGCCTATGTGGCACCCATTCGCACGGTGGAAGATAAGACTAAGCCCTTTACCGTGGCTGAGGCCCGAGCCTTAGTTTTTGGTTCTAGCTCGAGCACCTCAGCGGGCATCACGCTTGAAAGCACGGCTGGGCAGGCGGAACTGGACGAGCTTGAGGAGCTACCAGAGGCCTAAGGCTCCTAGCAGGCTATAGCCGCTGTGAGCAGGGGGGCCGGTTGGTAATGAACCGGCCCTCCCCTTGATTTTGCATAAAACTAATCGCTGAACTTACGGTCCCGTTTTGAACCCAAAGAGCTATGGGCAGTGCGTAAGACCTCTTGCACCCGTGCCTGGGGGATTAGCCCGTGAGCCCTAGCCCAGGAGTCGTCAATGTCCTGGCCAAACCACATGACTTCTACGCGACGCACCGGCCCTGTCAGCCTATCGCCCAGGAGTTCGGAGACCTTATAACCGGCAGAAACTGCGGCGCGGCAGAGCGCTTCAGGCAGGTGGATTGGTTGCCGGCGCCCTGCATTGACGAGAACAGACTCGGTGGTTGCGCCTTCCCAGGGCTGAACTACGATGGCGGGCAGCTCACCTTCAAAGGCAGCAATCATATGCACGAATTCAGCCAGAGCGTAGTTAGATGACACGGGGGTCCGGCGGCTTGCTGAACCAGCAACCGATGCCAGCGGTGAGGATGCAATTTTGGCGAAAGCCTGGGTGGTGCGGCGACCGCGTCCCTGGACGCTAGTGGCCCGAATAATACAGATTTCTACCGCGTGATCTTTTGCAACCTGAACCGGCGCGTACGAGGGAGCGGCAGGGAACTCGGATTGTTCAGACCCTGGGGCACGGCCTTGAGCAGCAGTTTCTTCTACGAAGGAGCGAATCTTGAGTAGGGCTTCTTCGCCCAGGGCCTTGGAAAATGAGTATGCGGAGAACGGGTCAGTTTCTTCGGTGGGGGTTAGTACACTGGCCGCGCCTAGAACAGCGGCTGATGAGATATGGATGACTCGGCGCACACCTGTTCGCTGGGCGGCAATGGCAATGATGATGGGGAGCAGAGCATTTGCCCCGATTAGAGGAGCCAAGTCTTCTTGGTCGGGGGCAGCCAGACCTGAAGCATTAATAACAAGGTCGCACCCGGCAAAGGAATCAGCCAGGGTATCGATAATGCCCTCCAGGGAGCGAGCCTCGGCAATGAGTTTGTCGGGGTCACTAGTTCGGGTGAGTAGGCGTGGAGCCTCAACCGCCTCGAGCGTGACACCTTCTGAGGCTAGCCGGGCAAGGATTGATGACCCCACAAAGCCGCTTGCACCAATAACTTTCCATGTGGCGTGAGCCATGCCTTTTCTCCCTTGTGAGCTAAATGGAGCCAGTGAACCCCTGTCCTTTTAAGGTTGTCACAGCCGGGGCCTCATTGCACGTAAGGGGCTGATAAAAAACAAGGGTAGCCTTGATGCCCGTGCTCATGGGGGTAATACTCAGCCGGGTTAGGTAAACTTTATGTAGTTGTGTGGATTCTGCCCTTTCTTCCGGGCAGGGGCCGCGTATAGGTGGCCTTAAGCCCACGAAAGGACCTGTTCTTTATGGTTTCTGACCAGAGTAACCAGCAGCGACCGGCTGAGTGTATCGCCGCCGTTGTTGTCACCTACAACCGGCGTGACCTCTTGGAGCGTACTCTGGCTGGTATAGCTGGCGGTCTGCTCACCCCTGATGTCGTTATTATCGTCAACAACGCTTCAACGGATTCCACTCCGGACTATCTTGAGAGCCTGGACTATGAGCTTGAAGCAGATATTGTTCACCTGCCCGAGAACGTGGGTGGGGCTGGCGGGTTTACCGTCGGTATTGACCGTGCCCTGGTCCGTCATCGGGCCGATTTGGTCTGGGTTATGGACGATGATACCGAGCCAACCGAGGGAACTTTAAGCGAGGCTTACCGGGCTTGGGCTAATTACTCACCTGTTAAGGCTGAACGCCCTGCGGTGGTTGCCTCCAAGGTGGTCTGGACTAATGGCGAAGATCACCCCATGAACACTATGCGAACCATGTTCGCCGCTGGTGCAGAACGAACCGCGCAGGCCGCGGCTGTGGGTGCGCGCCCTATCCGCTCTGCTTCTTTTGTCTCGATTTTGATGGACGGGGCGGCCATGCGTGCTACAGAGTTACCGCTGGCTGACTTCTTTATCTGGAACGATGATTTCGAGTACACCACCAGGCTGATTCAGCATAGCCAGGGGATTGCCACTGAGCGTTCTGTTGCTATCCACAACACTAAGACTTTCGGTACAACCGATACTGCCCCGGGGCCACGTTTCTATCATGATGTGCGCAACAAGCTCTGGGTTTTTTGTGCTCGGCGTACTCTCGCCCCGCACGAAAAGCTACTCTATGGCGGTTCTACCGCCCGACTGTGGGCTAGCACCCTCTTAGGATCCGATGATAGGAAAGTCTATAGCGGGTATTTCTTGAACGGCCTTAAAGATGCTCTTGCCGGCTACCGCTCTAACTCTGAAGTACTCAAAGATATCTACCAGTTAGAGACCCCAAATTTAGCCGAGATAGTGCGCGCACAATACCGCGATGCCCGCGATTTTTCTTTGTTGATGAGTGTCTACCGGGGTGATACTCCCCAGAACCTGAAGGCGGCACTGAACTCTAATACTGTTGAGCAGACGCTCCCTCCCACCCAGGTGGTTTTGGTTCAGGACGGTCCTGTAACTCAGGAGGTAGCCGAGGTCATCGCTGACTTTAAGATATCGGCACCCATGCCAGTCGAGCACATTGAGCTGGCAGAAAACCACGGGCTGGCTGCCGCCCTGCGCGAAGGTCTAAGCGCCTGCGCTTACGATATCGTTGCCCGTGCTGATGCCGACGATATCTCAGTACCGGAACGGTTCGAACACCAGATACCCCTGCTAGCAGACGGACGGTTTGACGTGCTGGGAAGTGCCATGTACGAGTTCTCTCTAGACCCGAGTACCCCCGACGCCCTGCGCCATGTAGCTACAGGGTCGCGGCGTATTAGCGAAGTTATTCCCCGACGCAACCCCATGCTCCACCCGACCGTCGTATTCCGTAGGAGTGCTGTCCAAGCTGTCGGTAGCTATATCGAGCTGCCGGGGGCCGAGGATTACTGGCTGTGGGCGCGTATGGATAAGGCAGGTTTTATTCTGGGTAACCTTCCCGATCCCTTAGTTAAATATCGGGTTAGTACGGCCTACACCCGTAGAGGTGGAATAAGCGCCCTGCGCAAAGACATTGATGTTCAGCGCCGGCTCTACAGCGGAAACGTGGTGAGTCCCGCGCGTTTTGCAAAGAATATGGGTATTCGCGGTCTCTATCGTCTAGCCCCCGAAAAGATACGAACCAAAGCATTCCGCTGGATGACCGGTCGGACCCCGCAAGTGATTGAGAGAAAGGGCGACATTGTCTAAGGAACCCTCCTTGCAGACCACCTCGATTCCCGCTCTCACCTCAACGTCTGAGCGCAAGAATTGGTGGAAGTACATTCAAGTTCTGCTTGACTCCCTGGCATGGCTGCTTGCGCTACCCGTTGCTTTCATGCTGCGTTACGGCATGGATACCGATCAGATCGACCCGCAGGGACTTACCCTTGTGGCCCTTGTGATGGTTACCCTTCAGGTGGGTGGCGGGCTGATGCTGGGTCTCTATCGTGGCCGCCACAGTTATGGCACCTTGCAGGAGGGGAGCAAGCTTTACCCCTTGCTCCTGATCAACCTGGTTATCATGCAGTTTTTGTTGATGATGTACTCCCGTACTTTTGGGGTGCCTCGGTCTGTGGTTATGATCGCTTTCCCCATTGCTATTTTGCTGATGATGGGTTTTCGCTACCTTAAGCGGATTTACGAGGAAACCACCAACCGTCCCACGGGGGAGGGCTCCGAACGCGTCATTATTTACGGTGCAGGATTTTTGGGGCGTAACCTCGTCTCTTCCTTGATGACGGACCCCAAGGCAAAGTACCTGCCTGTCTCCATCGTGGATGATGACCGATCGGTCAAGAACGCTAGAATCCACTCGGTTAAGGTGGAGGGTACGAGCGCTGAACTGCCTGCACTGGTCAAAAAGCACGGTGCGCGTAAGGTTCTCATAGCTATTGGTGAAGAAATCCCCGAGCGGCGTCTGGTTCACGTTGCCCAGACCATGAAAGATTTGGGCGTAGAAACAATTCGCATCAACTCAGTTGTTCCTGATTTTTCGGGGGCTAGCCGTCGAACTCACGAGGGCAATGAGCGTGAACTCTTAGAGGGAATCCGAGGGAAAATCGATTACAAGATTGACCATGCCCTGATCCGGAGCTATGTCCAGGGTCGTCGGGTGCTGGTGACTGGCGCCGGTGGTTCAATCGGTTCTGAGCTGTGCCGGCTGCTAAGCGGGTATGAACCTGCAGAACTGATGATGCTGGACCGCGACGAATCCCTGCTGATGGATACTCGATACTCTATGACCGGTCTTTCTAGCCTTGATGACCCGAGCGTTATTCTGGCTGATGTGCGTGATGCTGAAGCTATCGAGGCAGTATTTCTTGAACGTAAACCTCAGGTTGTATTTCATGCCGCTGCCCTCAAACATGTGTCCGCGCTGGAGGCCTATCCCAAGGAGGCCTACAAGACTAATACGCTGGGTACCGCGAACGTCCTAAAAGCTGCATCTCTAGTAGATGTTGAAGCTTTTGTGAATATCTCGACCGATAAGGCAGCTGACCCCACCACTGCACTGGGGCAATCCAAGCGCAGCGCAGAAATGCTGACGAGTTGGTACGGTAAGCAGTCCGGAAAAACCTACGTCTCAGTACGCTTCGGTAACGTATTCGGTTCCCGGGGTTCTATCAAACCGCTCTTCACCAAGCAGATTCTAGATGGCGGTCCGCTGACGGTCACCGACCGCAATGCGACCCGCTTCTTCATGCTAATTCCCGACGCCTGCCTGCTGGTCATGCTGGCCGGCGCCATTGGTAAGAGCGGGGAAGTGCTAGTTCTCGATATGGGTCAGCCGGTCAAAATCATGAAGGTGGCTGAACACATGCGAAGCCTCTACGAACGCTTTGATGTTGCTATTGATGTCATCGGCTTGCGGGCTGGCGAAAAGCGCGACGAGGTCCTCTTTGGTCTGGGTGAACAGGTACAGCGGAGCGAAGAAAACGAGAATATTATGCGGGCCCAGGCACCGGATATGGACCCGAACGATTTGGACTATGGCCGCTGGCTGGCTAACTATCGTGAGCATCGCGGCTACGATCGGGTTGAACGCCCCGGGCAGGCGGCCTAAATGGAAACCTCATCAATGATTGGCCTGGCTACCGTTGTGGCTCTTCTTGCCGGTTGCGCTGGCCTGCTCCTGCCCTTTGTAGTCCGCCCCTTTCTGCACCGCTGGAACCTGGTGGATATACCCACCGCCCGCTCTTCGCACACTTCCCCGGTCTTTAGGGGCATGGGCTTGGCAACGGCACTTGCCGCAGTTTTGGGCTATATCGCTGTTCTTGTTGATGGGCAGATTCCCACAGACCGATCGATTGCCCTCTTGGTCCTCTTTGGAATGCTGGCTTCGGGTGCACTGGGCTGGTTAGAAGATTACAGCGGTGTGCCGATTGCGATCCGGGCAGCTATCCAGCTCCTCATTGGTCTTGTGGTTACCGTAGGTATGACCATCATGCTGGGGACATCCGGGTTTTGGATTCCACTGGGTGTTTTTGCCATTGCCGCCTACATCAATGTGGTGAATTTTATGGACGGCATCAATGGCATTTCCGGCCTGCATGGTCTTACTGTGGGCGGTGCCTATGCTTTTGCGGGCTGGGTCAATAATATGCCCTGGCTACTTGCTGGGGGGCTTTCCGTAGCGGCGGCCTATCTAGCTTTTCTGCCCTGGAATGTGCGTACCGGCAAAAATGTTTTCCTGGGGGATGCCGGCTCTTACTTTTTGGGCGGTGCCATTGCTTCAATGGCTGTCGGTGCTTTCCTCTCCGGTGTTTATGTGGAATACATCCTTGCACCGCTTTTGGTCTACCTCGCTGACACCGGCACCACTTTGTTGCGCCGTGTTATCAAGGGGGAGCAATGGTACAAACCCCACCGGACCCACACTTACCAGAAGCTGACGGATCTGGGCCTGAGTCACCTGGCCAGCGCCGGGGTGGTGACCCTGGCAACGGTTTTGGTGACGGCTATCACGGTTATTGCCTTACCCTTTGAAACGCAGAACGCTGTGGGGGCGGCCCTGCTTGTCGCTCTTGTCTTGACTCTCTACCTTACCCTGCCGGCTATCTTGAGAAAGGTCGGTCAGCCCAATGGTAGGTAAGCCCCTGAAGGTCAATGAGATGCCTTGGCGCAGGATGCTGACCTGCGTGACTCTGGCTTTGGCGATCTTGGCCCTTGTCGGTAGCATAGTGGGTGTAGTCATTGCAGGTTACCCGGCAGCAGGCGCTTTCCTTGTCGGTCTGGGGCTGGTCTACCTGAGCTTTTTTATCGGGATTCTTATTGCACTCCTGACGGAAAAGAAATCAATGAAGACGGCTGCGGTTGCCTTGGCGGCTTCCTATCCGTTCAAAATTTTGGTTTTCACCGGCCTGCTAATTTTCCTACCTATTCCGGACGGTTTTAGAAACGGATGGTTACTGGCCGGAGCTGTTACTGGACTGCTTGTTCAGCTAGCCCTGGAAACGAAAATTATCACGAAACAGAGAATCCTCTACTTCGATTCGGTAGGATAATGCTAAGCAAAGGAGCGTGCATAGGTGGCTAATGCCGATGAGAAATGGTACCAGCAGAATAAGCAATTGCGATCAGCTGGTGAGCTTGTAGCAGGCGGCGGTACCGCTGGGGCTGTCATGACGCTTCTCTATGTCATGATAGGTATTGGTATCTGGAGTTTGGTAGGCTATGGTCTGGACCACTTGCTAGGTACCTCCTGGATTGTCTGGGCAGGCGCGGCTATCGGTGCCTTTGGTGGTATCTATCTGGTATTCATCCATATGCAACAGAGCAAATAAAACCGGCTCCTCGGAGCGGGCCCATACACATTTTTAATTCTTACAACCTCTGAGGTTGCTTTATAACAAGCGGCCAACACGAAGCAAGAAAGGACTTGCCTTGATTTCAAACGGGCTAGTTGTCGCAGCAGGAGAGCAGCAGGGCTACGTACCGCCCACCATCGAAGACCTGCACCTGCCTGCCCTTTTCCAGATTGGTGACTTTGAATTCGGCAAGCACACAATTCTGATTCTGCTATCAGTTGTCATCGTCGCTGGCTTCTTCATGTTTGCCGCTCGCAAGCGCGCTATGGTTCCCTCCCGGACCCAGTTTGTCGGTGAAATGGGCTACGGTCTGGTGCGCAACAGCCTGGGCAAGGAGCTGATTGGTGCTCACCACTACAAGCCTTTCGTGCCCCTACTATTCACAGCTTTCTTCTTCATTCTGGTCAACAACCTCTACGGCTCCATTCCTGTCATTGAGCTTCCCACCATGTCACACGTTGGTAGCGCCTACGCACTGGCCGCTATCGCTTACATCACCTGGGTTGGTGTCGGCATCAAGCGCAAGGGTCTGGGCAAGTTCTTCAAAGACATGACCATGCCTGCCGGTGTTCCCCCGCTGGTTTACCTCATCCTCATTCCCATTGAGTTCATGTCCAACATGCTCATCCGGCCCGCAACTCACGCCCTGCGTCTTTTCGCTACCATGTTCGGTGGCCACCTGGCGATTATGGTTGCGGCCTCACTGACTCAGTACCTTATCGTTGAAGCAGGTGGCATCGCTGCGATTGCTTCAGTTGGCTCCGGCGCTCTGGGGCTCTTCCTCTACTTCCTGGAACTCATGATTCAGTGCATCCAGGCTTACGTCTTCACCCTGCTCCTTGCGGTTTACCTGCAGGGTTCGGTTTCAGAAGGCCACTAAAGATTTTCTCCGGCAGGGCAACCTGCCGGACGAGAAAAGCAACCCGCTCGCGCGGGGAGTGTACACAAATAAATACTCTGCCCCTGATAACACACGCCCTAAGGGGTAGGGGCACTGTGAAAGGAAACAAACATAATGGAACTTACCGGTTCACTTACCGCAGTTGGTTACGGTCTTTCAGCAATCGGCGGTGGCATCGGCGTAGGCCTGATCTTCGCGGCCTACATGACCTCCGTAGCCCGTCAGCCTGAATCACAGAAGACCCTGCAGCCCATGCTCTTCCTGGGCTTCGCTCTGGTTGAAGCTCTGGCAGTTCTCGGCCTGGTTCTTGCGTTTATCAAGTAATTTTTGGCCCCGCCGAAAATTTGACCAAACTATAGAACAGGAAAATCCCCTATGACTTATCTAATGGCTGCAGAAGAGGGCACGAACCCTCTGATCCCTAACGTCTGGGAAATCGCCATTACCGCCATCGGGTTCCTGATCCTCCTCTTCATCGTTACCAAGTACGTTGTCCCGGCATTCGAAAAGATTTACCAGGACCGCAAGGAAGCAATCGAGGGTGGTCTTGCCAAGGCCGAAAAGGCTCAGGCAGAGGCAGCAGCAGCACGCGAAGAGTACGGCCAGCAGCTCGAAAGCGCTCGTCTGGAAGCACAGAAAATTCGTGAAGAAGCACGTGCCGAGGGTGAGGCTATCGTGGCTGAAGCCAAGGAGCGCGCTACCGCAGAAGCTGCTCGCATCACCGAGAACGCTCAGAGGACAATCGAAGCAGAACGTGCAGCTGCCGCAGCCTCACTTCGTACCGAAGTTGGCGTGCTGGCAACCTCACTGGCAGGCAAGATTGTGGGCGAATCCCTCAGCGATGATGAGAGGTCTTCACGTGTCGTCGATCGTTTTCTTGCTGACCTTGAAGTTCAGCAGCAGGCAGGTGTGGCCCGCTAATGTCAGCAGTATCGACTGAATCACTGAACAAGGTGGAACAGGTGCTAGCAGCTCATGCTGGCCAGAACCCGACTGACCTCGCAGCAGAACTCTTTGCTATCGTCGATGTCATTGATACCAACGGTGGGTTCCGCCGAGGCCTCACTGACCCCTCCCGTCAGGCGGCCCAGCGAGCAGGCATCGCCCGCTCAGTGCTGGGCGGTAAGATTTCCGATAACGCTCTGGCAATCGTGACTGCGGCAGCAGAAGCCCGCTGGAGCGCCGAACGAGATCTGGCAGATGCACTCGAGAAAACCGCTGTTTCCGCAGTAGCACTGTCTGCTGAGAAACGCGGCGGTATCGACGCTCTGGAGCAGACTGTCAACGAACTGCTGACCTTCATCAACACTGTTGATGCTTCAGCTAAGGCACAGGCTGCTCTGGCCGACACCCGGGCTAGCAAAGAAGCACTCAAGAAGCTGGCCGTTTCTCTCGGTGGCAAGGTGTCCTCCGAAGAAGGCAGGCTTCTGCTCGAACGAGTTGGCACCGTAGCCCGTGGCACCACTGCCGCACGCTTGGCTAACGAGTTCGTTGAAATCATCGTCAAGCGTCAGAACAAGTGGATTGCGCGGGTTGTTACAGCACGACCCTTGACTGCAGAGCAAACTGCTAAACTCCAGAGCTCCCTGAACAAGACCTACGGTAAAGAGCTCAAGCTCGATATCACCGTAGATTCCACACTTTTGGGTGGGCTCAGAGTACAGGTGGGGGACGAGGTCATCGATGGCACTCTATCTACCCGCCTGGCAGATCTCAGCAGAGCATTCGCATAATCGTTGACATCAGTCGAGACCTCGACGGTGATTTAGAAGATACACAGACGATTCGGGCCAGCTCAGAGCATATCGCCCCGGCACGTCATACAAGTTTCGGTGAGCCTGTCAGCACTGGTGGCGGGCCTACCAACAATCTAGGAGAGCAGGGACATAAGATGGCCGATTTGACCATCAACGCCGATGATGTCCGTAACGCGCTGAACGAATTCGCAGCGTCTTACGAACCCGGCAACGCAGAACGCGTAGAGGTGGGTCGAGTTGCATCAGCATCCGACGGCATCGCACGCGTTGAGGGCCTTCCCTCAGTAATGGCTAACGAGCTGCTTCGCTTTGAAGACGGCACCCTTGGCCTGGCACAGAACCTCGACACCCGTGACATTGGTGTCATCGTCCTCGGTGACTTTACCGGCATTGAAGAAGGCCAGGAAGTCCACCGCACCGGCGAGGTTCTCTCGGTACCTGTAGGCGATGCCTACCTGGGCCGTGTAGTTGACCCCCTGGGTAACCCCATCGATGACCTGGGCGAGATCGTACCCGAAGGTCGCCGCGCCCTCGAGCTTCAGGCCCCCGGCGTCACCCAGCGTAAGTCAGTTCACGAACCCCTCCAGACCGGTCTCAAGGCAATTGATGCCATGATCCCGATCGGCCGTGGCCAGCGTCAGCTCATCATTGGTGACCGCCAGACCGGCAAGACTGCAATTGCGGTTGACACCATTCTGAACCAGAAGGACAACTGGGCAAGCGGCGACCCCACCAAGCAGGTTCGTTGCGTTTATGTAGCAATCGGCCAGAAGGCCTCCACCATTGCAGCTGTCCGTGAAACCCTCAAGCAGAAGGGCGCACTGGAGTACACCACCATCGTCGCTTCACCTGCATCCGATGCTGCGGGCTTCAAGTATCTTGCACCCTACACCGGTTCGGCTATCGGCCAGCACTGGATGTACGGTGGCAAGCACGTCCTCATCATTTTTGATGACCTCTCAAAGCAGGCAGAAGCCTACCGTGCAGTGTCACTGCTTCTGCGCCGTCCTCCGGGTCGCGAAGCCTACCCCGGTGACGTCTTCTACCTCCACTCCCGCCTGCTTGAGCGCTGTGCAAAGCTCTCAGACGAGCTGGGTGCAGGCTCAATGACCGGTTTCCCGATTATTGAGACCAAGGCAAACGACGTTTCAGCCTTCATCCCCACCAACGTCATCTCCATCACCGACGGCCAGATCTTCCTGCAGTCAGACCTCTTCAACGCTAACCAGCGCCCCGCAGTTGATGTAGGTATCTCTGTTTCTCGCGTCGGTGGTGCAGCTCAGACCAAGGCAATGAAGAAGGTCTCCGGTACCCTCAAGCTTGATCTGGCTCAGTACCGCGCAATGGAAGCATTTGCCATGTTCGCCTCGGACCTTGACGATGCTTCTAAGGCTCAGCTGACTCGCGGTGCTCGCCTGACCGAGCTTCTGCGCCAGCCCCAGTACACTCCCTACGCTGTTGAGGACCAGGTTGTTTCAATCTGGGCCGGCACCAACGGTCACCTGGATGATCTGGAAGTTTCAGACGTCCTACGTTTTGAGGCAGAGTTCCTGGACCACCTACGCCGCTCAACCTCGGTACTGCAGAACATTGCATCATCGGGCAAGCTGGAAGAGGACACCGTAGCAGCACTTGAGGCCGCTATCCTTGACTTCAAGAAGGGCTTCCGCTCAGAGGGCACCAGCCACCTGGTTGAGGCCGGCCATGAAGAGCACAAGCCTCTGTCAGACAGCGAAGTATCACAGGAAACTATCGGTTAGCGATTTTCCTAGTTCCGTGATTGGCCCCTCACCTTTTGGGGGAGGGGCCCTCACCACTAGGAGTGAAAGGAATCTCTATGGGAGCCCAGATTAGGGTTTACCGCCAAAAGATTACTTCAACATCGTCTATGAAGAAGATCTTCAAGGCGATGGAGATGATCGCAACCTCACGCATTAACAAGGCACGTCGTAGCGCAGAGGCTGCAAGCCCCTACGCAAATGCGCTGACTAAGGCAGTAACTGCTATTGCGACCCAGCACCCCATTGAGCATCCCCTGCTCAATCCCAGCTCTAAGCATAGGGTTGGTCGCTCTGCAGTTCTGGTTCTAACCAGTGATCGTGGCCTTGCGGGTTCATACTCCTCATCCGTCCTCAAGAAAACCGAGGGTCTTATTGAGAAGCTCCGCGGTGAGGGACGCGATGTCAAGCTCTACCTGATCGGTCGCAAGGCAAAGTCCTACTTTGACTTCCGCGAACGTGATTACGAACAGGCATGGGAGGGTAACACCGATAACCCCAACATCGAGATGGCAATTGCCGCTCGTGATGCTGTACTGGCCGCCTACGAAAACGGCGAAGTCGATGATCTCCACATCGTCTATACAGAGTTCGTTTCCATGGTGACTCAGGAGACTCGCGTCTTGCGCCTGCTCCCCATTGAGGTGGCAGCTGCACGGGCACTCGGTGAGGACATCATCCCCGGTGAACGTCTTGAAGATGACCAGTTCCAGCAGAACTCGGTCTTCGAATTTGAGCCCAACCCCCAGGAAGTGCTTGATGAACTGCTCCCGCGCTATGTTGCCTCCCGCATCTATGCGTGCCTGCTTGAAGCCGCCGCCTCCGAACTCGCATCTCGCCAGCGCGCGATGAAGTCCGCAGGCGATAACGCTGATGAGCTCATCAAGAAGTACACCCGCCTGATGAACAATGCTCGCCAGGCTGAAATTACTCAGGAGCTCAGCGAAATTGTTGGCGGCGCCGACGCACTCGCCTCATAAACCCACCACAAACTTTTCCACTCTCTACATAGGTAAGTGAGAACAATGACTGCCACTCTGAACGAATCGGCTACCGCGCCGGCTCAGGGCGCAACCGGTCGTATTGCTCGCGTTATCGGCCCTGTCGTCGACGTTGAGTTCCCTGCCGGCCAGGTACCCGAAATTTACAATGCGCTGACCGCTGAGCTCACCCTCAACGGCGCCACCCGCAAGATCACCTTTGAGACCGCTCAGCACCTGGGCGACTCATTGGTACGCGCCATCTCCCTGCAGCAGACCGACGGCCTGGTCCGTGGTCAGGCTGTTGTTGATACCGGTGCCCCCATCTCCGTCCCCGTTGGCGACGGCGTCAAGGGCCACATCTTCAACGTCCTGGGTGATGCTCTGGATGTCTCCAACGATGAAATCAAGGCCGATACCTACTGGCCTATCCACCGTGCAGCTCCCGGCTTCGCCGACCTTGAAGGTTCAACCGAGATGCTGGAAACCGGCATCAAGTCTATTGACCTTCTAACCCCCTACATTCGCGGTGGTAAGATTGGCCTCTTCGGCGGTGCAGGCGTTGGTAAGACCGTTCTGATTCAGGAAATGATTACCCGCGTTGCTCGTAACTTCGGTGGTACCTCCGTATTCACCGGTGTGGGCGAGCGTACCCGTGAGGGTAACGACCTCTGGGTTGAAATGGAAGAGGCAGGCGTTCTTAAGGACACCGCCCTTGTCTTCGGCCAGATGGACGAACCGCCGGGAACCCGTCTGCGTGTTGCGCTGACCGGCCTGACCATGGCGGAGTACTTCCGCGATGTCCAGAACCAGGATGTGCTGCTCTTCATTGACAACATCTTCCGCTTTACTCAGGCTGGTTCTGAGGTTTCAACCCTGCTTGGCCGTATGCCTTCAGCTGTGGGCTACCAGCCCAACCTGGCCGACGAAATGGGTCTGCTCCAGGAGCGTATTACCTCAACCCGTGGTCACTCCATCACCTCTATGCAGGCAATTTACGTTCCTGCGGATGACTACACCGACCCGGCGCCTGCAACCACCTTCGCACACCTCGACGCAACCACCGAGCTGTCTCGTGAAATTGCTTCTCGTGGTCTGTACCCCGCGATTGATCCGCTGTCCTCCACTTCCCGAATCCTGGATCCCCAGTACATCGGTCAGGAGCACTACGACACCGCGATTCAGGTCAAGGCGATTCTGCAGGAAAACAAGGAACTTCAGGACATCATCGCCATCCTTGGTGTCGATGAACTCTCTGAGGAACAGAAGATTGTTGTCTCCCGTGCTCGCCGTATCGAGCAGTTCCTGTCGCAGAACACCTACACCGCTAAGCAATTCACCGGCGTTGAAGGCTCAACCGTGCCCCTGAAGGACACCATTGAGTCATTCCAGATGATTTGCCGTGGCGATGTTGACCATATCCCCGAGCAGGCCTTCTACAACATCGGTGGCATGGACGATGTCATGCGTCGTTACGAGGAAATCAAGGCACAGTCTGGAGCCAAGTAATCATGGCACTGAAAGTTGAAGTTGTTTCCCGCGAACACATCGTGTGGGTCGGCGAAGCAAAATACGTTCGGGCTCGCACCGTGAACGGGGATTTGGGCATTATGCCCGGTCATATCCCGACCATGGCGCTTCTGGCCGACGATGGTGAGCTTCTGATTGAAGACATCACTGGCGAAAAGAAGACAACCCGCCTGAACGAAGGTTTCTTGACCGTGTCAAACGATCGAGTCACCATCGCCGCGAAGCACGCACAGATTTAGTCTGTTCCTGCTCAGCAGATACGGTCGCCTTCCCCATCTGGGGGAGGCGACCGTTTTTGCCTCACACTGTGACTTTGCTACCGGGGGAATAAGAAGAGGGGGGGCGGCACCCCATGAGTGCCGCCCCCCCCTTATCTCTAGGTTCTTTAGAAGAGCCGGGAGTCGCTATCGTCAACACCGCGCATAGCATCGTAATCTAGGGCTAGACAACGGATGCCACGATCCTCTGCTAGTGTGCGTGCCTGGGGTTTGATACGCTGGGCAGCAAAAACGCCCTGAACGGGAGCCAGGAGGGGATCGCGGTTCAGGAGTTCAAGATAGCGGGTGAGCTGTTCAACGCCGTCAATATCACCTACACGCTTGAGTTCAACAGCCACCGAGATACCCGAGGCATCTTTGGCCAGAATATCGACCGGGCCGATAGCGGTGGGGTATTCACGGCGAACCAGGCGGTAGCCACTGCCCAAAAGCTCAATCTGTTCAGCCAGTAAACGCTGAAGATCTGCCTCAACACCGTCCTTGATGAGACCGGGATCTATGCCTAAGTCCTGGCTCAGCTCGCCCTGCTTCTCAAAGACACGGATGACCAGTCGGTCATCGGATTTGGCGGCTTGCACGGTCCACAGCTCGCTGACATCGGAGTCAAGATCTTCGCCTGCGGTGGTTCCTTCAAACTCCTCGCGGGGTGCAATATGCAGACGGCAGGGCGGGCTCATCCAGTTGAGCGGTTTGTAGGAGCCGCCATCGGAGTGGATAAGTACCGAGCCGTCATTCTTAATCATGAGCAGACGGGTCGCACGGGGTAGGTGGGCCTTCAGACGGCCCACATAATCAACAGAACAATCAGCTATAACTAAACGCACCGTACCACTCTAACAGCTGAGCAAGAAGCAGTTGGGGCTTAGCTCAAGGACGTGACAGAATAAACCCATGCCTCGTAGATCCCCATCCAAGAAACGTCGCCCTCATTCTAATTCCGGCTCTGCCCCTAGTAAATGGCAAAAGCAGAGCAAGCCTGGGCGCGATATTTCTCGTCTACTAGACCCATCACCGCGAGTGGAACGGGCAGGTGATGGTGACTGGTTCGTGCAGTATATTCCCCCCATGAATGCTCAGAAAACCTACACCTGCCCTGAATGTATGACCTCGATTAGGCCGGGTGTAGCGCACCTGGTGGTGTGGCAGGAAGATCACATGTTCGGTTCTCAACGCGCTATCGAGGAACGCCGGCACTGGCACCAGCGTTGCTGGCAGACCCGCCGCTTCTGGTAGCCAAGAGCTTTGTACATAGAGCGGGCCGGGGTAGGTAATGATTACCTACCCCGGCCCCTTAAACCTCATCGATCAGGTATTTATAGACGATCTTGTCGAGGCACAAGGACCTCATTGACCAGGATCAAGATAGAGGCGGCAACTGGGATAGCAATTATTGCTCCCAGTACGCCCCAAATCGAACCGCCCGCAACTACCGCAATAATAGCAACAGCGCCGGGCACAGCCACCGCTTTTTTCATGATGCGCGGCGAAATGAAGTAGGCCTCGATCTGGAGATAAATTAGGTAGGGAACCAAGAAGAAGAGGGCAGTCTGCCAGCTATCGGTCAGTGAAATCAGCGACACTAGGACGGCTGCGCTGACCCCACCGATTAGGGGGATAAAGGCCAAAACCAGAACTAAGAGCATCAGGAGCTGGGCAAAGGGAACACCGACAATCAGCATAATAAGGGCAGCCACCGTTGCGTTACAGATAGCTACTAGAGCCTGGCCCATCACATAGTGGCCCACGGAGTCAGAAATCTTTTCGGTCAAGTATCCAACGCGTTCTCGACGTGAGGCAGGAGCCAGACGAATAAACCAGGCCTTGATGGTTGGCAGCGAAGCTAAGACGTAGATAGAGAGGAAGAGAACGATAATAATGCCTGTGGTGGTCTCCGCTAGGGTGGATCCCGCGTTGAGCAGAGAGTTCATAAAGTTGCTGACCACCGAGGTATCGGAGGTTAGCTGGGTAAAAACCTTTTCAACTTCTCCGTCAACTGCTGAGCGGATCTGAAACTTTTCATCCAGAGAAGTAAACAAATCTGAATTGAGAAAGGCTTCAACCTGGTTGGGGAAACCCGTGATAAAGGAGACGGCCTGGCGAGCTACCATGGGGATGATCCAGAAGGTCAGGGCACCCACTATAGAGGCAAAGGCCAGGAACACTACACCTACACCTGCCCCTCTGGGCAGACCCCTCTGCTCAAGTTTGCGGACGGCAGGGTCAAGGCCTAGCCCAATAAAAACAGCACCGGTGATCCAGCCTGCTAGGGCACCTACATTCAAGACAAAGTAGATGCAGATAAGAGCTAGAGTAATTCCAACTGCCAGCATGAAACCGAAGTAGATGGGGTTGGTGAGATGGCGGCCGTGCTCGGGGACCTGCGATTGCTTAGAAGGCAAATGTGAGACCTGCTGATCGGGTTCCTTGACTGTGTTGGCTGTCTCGGTAGGCTCAGCCGGTAGCTGCAGCCTATGCCGGGGCCGAGCGCCGGGTATGGCCGGTAGCGCTGGCATCGTGAACTTGGAGCTACTACTGTTTTGAGCATCGTCACCCGATGCGGCTTGAGCAGGTTCTGAGCTTCTGGCACGAGAAGCTCGGGAGGACAAAAATGGTAGTGGCATATTCCTGGCCTGGTCATCAAAAAGGGATAGTTGTCTACTACCTTATCGTGATTTCTGCCCTGGGCTAGAAAGTAGAGGCTCTCTTGGCGGCGGTGGCCTGTTTTTGACAGCATAGACTGGAGAGAAAAGAACCTGCAACTCCCTAAGGAGAAAACCATGACCGCATCATCGGGTTTCCAGCCTGAGAACCTACCGGCTTCGGTGCGCAATGCTCCGGATCTAAGTGTTACTGCTCAGGCTAGCGCTCAGCCGGGGGCGCAAACGGCCCAGGCAAGTGAGCCCAGTTGGCGTTTTGACGTCACCGATGTAGCCCAGTTCCAGCAACTGGTTCAGGAGTCCAACCGGGGTGCCGTTATTTTTGCCCTGTGGGCACCCCATTCCCCTGCTTCTGCGCAAATGCTCGAGCAGGTTGAGGCACTGGTCAACTCCGCCGGAGGGAACCTGCTCCTGGCGGCCGTGGATATTACCAAGACTCCCGAGATTGGTCAGGCCTTCCAGATTCAGGGTGTACCAGCCGCTGTTGCGGTACTAGCTGGCCGTCCCGCCCCGCTCTTTAACGGGCCTGTTGAACCCCAGGCTCTGACCGAGGTGCTGGGGCAGGTAGTCCAGCTAGCAACCCAGCAGGGTCTGGCCGGTGGCTTTGAGCCGGTTCTCAGCGAACAGGAAAAGCCCCTGCCGCCCCTGCACCGAAAAGCCCTGGACGCTCTTGACTGCGGGGATTACGCTGGTGCTGAAGCCGCCTACACCCAGGCATTGAATGAGAACCCAGGCGATACCGATGCGAAAATTGGTTTGGCCCAGGTTCACCTACTCCACCGAGTTTCATCTCTGACTCTGGCCGATGAACGAGCCAGAGCCGCCGCAGATGCCACTGATATTCAGGCTCAGCTCAATGTGGCTGACCTAGATATTGCTGGTGGCCATATTGAGGATGCGTTCAAGCGCCTAATCACTCTTTTTAAAGCAGTTGGCCCTGATGACAAAACACGGGTACGGGAACGCCTGCTAGAGCTCTTTGAGGTAGTCGGTTCAGCTGATCCCAGGGTCAAGAAAGCACGGGCGGAACTGATGATGGCCATGTTCTAGTCAGGAGCATATCTTTATGAGGGGCCTCCTGGGAATTCTCAGCGCTAGAGCTTAGATCTTTCCCAGGAGGCCTCGTCATACAATGGATATCAGCCTGCTGGGGGAGCTCAGAGCTAGCTAGGTCACCTACCATAGTTATATGGAACACGATGAGAAGACCTGGCCGCACCAGGCAAACCCCCAAGAAGTCACGCCCCTTCACCCGGCGGCACCCAGTGATCAGGTTTCCCCGGCAACTCCGGTGGAAGCTGAGATTGCTCCCGAGAGCCTAGATACACCTGCCCTACAACTGCTTAACCTGGTCAAGGTTTTTGACCAGCACCCTGCCGTTAACGGTACTAACCTAACCATTCCTCGTGGGTCCTTCTACGGTCTGGTAGGGCGTAACGGTGCCGGTAAAACAACAAGCCTGTCAATGGCCACAGGCATGCTTAAACCCACCGACGGTCAGGTGCTGGTGGGCGGTACAGATATGTGGGCTAGTCCGCTGGAGGCTAAGCGTAAGGTGGGGGTTCTGCCCGATGGCGTGCGCCTCTTTGATAAGCTCACCGGAGAGCAACTGCTGACCTATGCGGGTCGCCTGCACGGGCTTGACAAAGTGACGGTTGCTGAACGAACCCGCGATTTGCTCCTAGCCCTTGACCTGGTTAATGCCGCCGGGAAGCAGGTTGCTGATTACTCCGCCGGTATGACCAAAAAAATTGCCCTGGCCTGTGCAATGATTCATGCGCCCTCCTTGCTGGTGCTTGATGAACCCTTTGAAGCGGTTGACCCTGTCTCCGCCTCCAACATTCAAGATATCTTGAAGGGGTATGTTGCTGGTGGGGGCACCGTCATTATTTCCTCTCACGTCATGGATTTGGTTCAGAGATTGTGCGACCATGTGGCGGTTATGAATGAGGGGCGAATCCTGGCTTCGGGTACCGTGGAGCAGGTTCGGGCCGGTATGAGCCTGGAAGACCGATTTGTTTCACTGGTCGGCGGTCGAATGGTGAGGGAGGGCCTGTCATGGTTGCAGTCCTCGTCCGACTAAAGCTTGCGCACTTTATCGCATATTTTACCAGGGGTAACGCCTGGGCTATCGTGGGGTTCTCTTTTGCCATGCTCTATGGGCTGGGCCTAGTGGTCTGCCTAGGAGCGGGCGGGTTCTTTATTGATAATGCCAGTGGTGCTCAGGTTTTTCTGGCGCTGGTAGGCGGAATTCTGACCCTAGCCTGGTTCCTTGTTCCCCTCTTTGCCTCCGCTGCCGATGCCACCTTGGATCCTGAGCGGCTGGCACCATACCCCATTCGGGTTAAGGACCTGATGCTGGGCCAGGCTATCGGGGCTCTCGTGGGTGCCCCCGGAATCCTGACTCTCCTCATCGCTCTGGCGAGCGCTACCTCGCTGTTCTTCTCGATTCCGGGTCTCTTGACCTACCCGGTAGCCGCTATCCTGGGTCTTGCACTGGCGATTGCCGGTTCCCGGGTCGTGACGCTTGCTTCTATCCCTTTGCGGGCTCGTAGGGGTATCAGTAACCTGCTGACGATTGCCTCCTTTATGGTGGTGATGCTCATGGGGCCTATCATCGTGGGTGCTGCTGGTGGGATAGCGCAGGTGGCAGACCGCCTCCCCGAATACATCGAGGTGCTACAGTGGTTGCCTTTGCTGACTCCCTGGCTCATTCCGGTTCATGTTGCTTCCGGTAGCTACGGGCTGGCTGGAGCCCTGTTGGCTCTTAGCTTTCTCTACCTGGCTATCATCTGGTGGTTCTGGTACCTGCTGGCTGCCCGCACCATGGCTAACGTTGGGGAAGTCACCGGGCGTAAGGAAGCCCGCAACCTGGGCACCGGACACCTGGGCATTCTTGACCGCTTCCCGGCGACCGTTCGGGGCGCAATTGCTGCCCGCATTGTGCAGATGATGTTCAAAGACCCCCGGTGCACCGTCAATGTTATGAGCCTACCGCTTTTTTACCTGATCTTTACTTTCATGGGTAATTTGAGTGTTACAACGGATACGGGGGAGGACGTTTCAACACCCATTATGGGAGTCTTTTTCTGTAGCGCCTTCATCCCTGCTTTCGCTGGTTACATATATGCCTATCTGGTGTCCTATGAAAGCACCGCTTTCTCCTTACACACCACCACGGCTGTGCGCGGCATTGATGACCGGCTGGGGCGGGCCTACGCCATGATACTGATTTACGCACCGATGATTCTGATGGGCACCCTGCTCTTTGGCCTGATTGCAGGAGCGGGCGCTTATACGGTACCCATGCTGGTGACCGCCTACTCGGTTTTCTTCTTGGGTATGGGACTCGCGTCCTATGCTGATACGGTGTTTTCCCTACCTGTGCCGCCACCGGGCTCAAGCCCCTGGAAAACGGCCAAGCAACCCGACGGCATGGCCAAAGCATTTGTGCGCGGTCTCACCATGATGATTCCCATGTTCCTTGCTGCCCCCGGCCTGGCCGGTATGGCGGCCTCAGCAATCAACGGCAATATGCTCTGGGCTTGGCTGGGCGCTGGTGTCATGCTGGTGATGGCAGTGGGCGGTTTCACTCTGGGAATCCGCCTGGGCTCCCAGCGCTTTGAGCGCCACAGCGCAGATATGCTCTACCGGGTTACCCAGTTCAGCTAGCCTATTGTGCTCGCCGGAGAACCTGCCTGGCTTGGTAGACTAACTAGAGATAGCCCGCCTGGGCCACTACGAAAGGACGCACCCGTGTCATCTATTCCCGGAATTGAAGATCCCTTCCCCGAAACCGCCCACTCAGGCGGTACTGCGCTCCTTGAGCGTGAGGAAGTTCAGAACGTAGAACCCGGTGACCACGAGCGCTTTGCCCACTACGTGCGCAAGGAAAAGATTATGGAGTCTGCCCTCACCGGAAACCCCGTCCGTGCTCTCTGCGGCAAGAAGTGGACTCCTGGCCGAGACCCCGAGAAGTTCCCGGTCTGCCCCGAATGCAAAGAGATCTACGAGGGCCTGGCCCCTGGCGGGGACGACCAGTAATCAAGCCATTCGCGTTCGCCCGTTCTGTCGCGTGAGACCAGCACCCTACCCCGAATACAGAACAGGGGGAGAGGTCGCTCTCACAGGTGCAGGTGCTCGTTGATAGCCCCATTCCTCACCGAATGGGGCTAAACTTTTGTGGTGCCCACCGTGGCTCATATCTGTTGTGAGGGAAGGGAAAATACATGGACGATAGCCAGCCAACACTCTTTGGAGAAGGCAGCAGCGCCCTACCCCCAGCCTACCCGGACCGCGCCGCCTGGGGCACTGCTCCCAAGCTCCGCGCCTGGCAGGCCGAAGCTATGACCAAGTACTTCACCCAGAACCCCCGCGACTTCATGGCTGTGGCTACTCCCGGTGCAGGTAAGACCACCTTTGCCCTGACCGTTGCCAAAGAACTTTTCAACCGGGGAACCATCAACCGCATGACCGTGGTCGCGCCTACCGATCACCTTAAACGCCAGTGGGCCGATGCCGCCGCCCGTGTAGGTATCTCCATTGACCCTAACTTCAAAAATGCAGACGGTAGCGTGGGCAGGGGCTACCAGGGTGTTGCCCTGACCTACGCCCAGGTAGCCAATAAACCTATGCTCCACCGGGCGCGTACCGAAAACGGCCGAACCCTGGTGATTATGGACGAAATCCACCACGCCGGTGATTCTCTCTCGTGGGGCGACGGCCTGCGCGAAGCCTTCGAGCCTGCTACCCGCCGCCTGGCTCTGACCGGTACCCCCTTCCGCTCCGATACCTCACCCATTCCCTTTGTGCAGTACGAAGAGGACGCAGAAGGCATCCGCCGTTCCAAGTCTGACTACTCCTACGGCTACGGCCCCGCCCTCAAAGACCATGTTGTGCGCCCCGTCATCTTTATGGCCTACTCAGGTCAGATGCGCTGGCGCACTAGCGCCGGTGAAGAAATGGCGGCCAACCTGGGGGAGGGCTTCACCAAAGACGTCACCGCCCAGGCCTGGCGCACCGCCCTTAACCCTGAGGGCGAGTGGATTCCCACCGTACTTGCTGCCGCCGATAAGCGCCTGACCGAGGTACGCCGTACCGTACCCGATGCTGGTGGCCTAGTGATTGCTACCGATCACGCCGATGCCCGCGCCTACGCCGCCCAGCTTCAGCGTATTACCGGTGAAAAGCCCGCCCTTATTCTTTCCGATGACAAAGAAGCCTCCAACAACATTGAGGAATTTTCCCAGGGGCTTGCTCGCTGGATGGTTGCTGTGCGCATGGTCTCCGAAGGCGTGGACGTTCCCCGCCTGGCGGTGGGTGTTTACGCAACTTCCACCTCAACGCCTCTCTTCTTTGCTCAGGCTATTGGGCGTTTTGTGCGCTCGCGAAAGCGCGGGGAAACTGCTTCTGTCTTCCTGCCGTCTGTTCCTCAGCTCATGATGCTGGCTAACGAGATGGAAACCGAGCGCGACCATGCCCTGGACCGCAAGAACGCTCAGCAGGAAAACCTTGACCCGCTCAATCAGGGGCTGGACTATCACCTGATTGAAGAAGCTAACCGTGAAGAAGGGGCCAGCGAGCAGTTGACCCGTGGCAAGTTCGAAGCTATCGGTTCCCAGGCCTCCTTCCACGGTGTCCTTTTTGATGGTGCCGAGTTCGCCTCGGGCGGTCTTGAAGTGGGTTCAGATGAGGAACAGGATTTTTTGGGGATCCCCGGCCTGCTGGATGCTGAGCAAGTAGGTACCCTGCTGAGGGCACGGCAGAAAGACCACGCCTCGCGCCGCCCGGCGACGGCCGTGCCGCAGGTGGTGGATCACCGCCAGCTCAAAGAGCTCCGCAGCAAGCTGGCTAAGAACGTTGCCGCCTGGGCTGCTCGGACAGGTAAGCCGCACGGGTCTATCCACAACGAGCTCCGTCGTATCTGCGGAGGCCCTGCTGTTGCCCAAGCCTCAGCCGAGCAGCTCCAAGCGCGCCTGGATAAGCTCCAGGACTGGTTCGTGGGCAGGCACTAGAATCCCGTGCGGGGCCATACGAACCGCAGTTATGGTTACTGGTTACAAGGAGGGAGGGGCTTGACCATAATCAGGCAGGGGGTGTCATCTCCCCAGATACCCGTTTCTTCCAGGGGGATAAAACCTTGAGCCAGGTAAAAGAGCCTGGTTCTTTGGTAAAAAGGGTCAGGGTGAGATTCCCCCAGAGTTTTAACCTGTAAAAGAGATACTTTGGACATTTGGGCTTGCTCTTCAATTTCTTTTATGAGAGCCCGACCAATGCCCATTCGGTGGAACCCGCGCTCAACTACCATCAAATGGATTTCCCATGAATCAACGGAGTGTTTCTGAATTGCGGCAACACCTACAACCTGCTGATTAATGCGAGCTACCCAGCAGGGTAGATTTTGGGTTGCCTTGATGTATTCTCTGTTACTTTCTGGGCGCCCGAACCATTCTGGGACGGTCCTTAGAAGACCTAGGACTTCTTTCGGCGCTATAGGCTCTTGACTAACTGTAAACATTGCAAATCCTCGTGTATTGGTAAGTAGAAATAAAAACTAGGCAATATCACAGAGGAAACAGTCATAGCCCCATTGTGCCAGAAAGCGCTAAAACCAAACAAGGACCGGGGCTCTTGTAAAAGAGGCCGGGGCACTGAAATGAATCAGCGCCCCGGCCCCTTACCTGCACCAGCTGAGACTAGAGAACCTGGATAACTGTCACACCGGCATCTTCTAGCTCGTCCACGGTGTCATCAAGCGAATCCTCAGACACAGGGGCCGTGAGATCAAGCAGCACGCGTGTCTCGTAGCCCGCATCAACAGCGTCCATCGCAGTTGCCTTAACACAGAAATCAGTGGCGATGCCTACGACATCAATATCGGTAATCTCCCGCTCGCTCAGCCAAGCATCCAGAGGAGTCTGCTCACCGGCATCTTCAACCGGAGCGCCGGCTTCACGCTCACCGGGCATGACCGTGTACTCGGGAGCCAGAAGGCCCTCAAAGGCTGAGTAGGCAGGGGCATAGGCACCCTTGCGGAAGTAAGCCTCGATGTAGTCGGTATCAAGCTCGGGGTGAAGCTCAGCGCCCTTAGACTCTGCGCGACAGTGCGGGGGCCAAGAATCCTGATAATCTGGGTTATCCGAAAAGTGCGTGCCCGGGTCGATATGCCAGTCCTGAGCTGCCACAATGGCCTGGTAACGGTCGTGGTAGTTTTCTACGAACTCGCTGATCAGAGCCGCAACCTCAGCGCCGCGTTCGGTAGCTAGCGCACCGCCTGGGCAAAAGTCATTCTGGACATCAACAATAATCAAAGCTTTAGACATAGTTTCCTCAGGTGGGCTAAACAGCGGGCACAAACTCGGTGGGGATTACCGGGTCACCGGGGGACAGACGGGTTGCAGTGACGGGCAGCTCGGACAGGGACCGGGCGTGACGTTCAGCGGCACGGCGCACGCCTTCGGCACCGGTAAAGCCGGGCTGAAGCTCACCATCGACCACAAAATCAACCATAAGCTGGCGGTCGTTGGCATCGGCAGGTGCGCTCACATCGAGGCCTATGACCTCAGCGGTAGCAATACCACGTTTATTTAGGCGGCGCACCGCGCTCTTTTTGCCACCCACAGATGCCTTACCAGAGGATGCCTTAGCGACCGGCTCCATTACACCCTGGGCGTTCTCGCGCAAAACCACCTTGTAAACCATGGAAGAGGTTGGAACACCTGAGCCGGTCACCAGCTTGGTGCCCACACCGTAGGAATTAACCGGGGCTGCTGCCAGAGAGGCGATAGCGTACTCATCAAGATCGCTGGTCACAGTAATCTTAGTGGAGGTGTTACCGAGGCTATCGAGAAGCTGACGGACGAAAGCGGCCTGGGCAACCAGGTCACCGGAATCCAGGCGAACGGCACCGAGTTCTGGGCCGGCCAGCTCGCAAGCCAGGCGAACAGCGGCTTCAACATCGTAGGTATCTACTAGCAGTGTTGTATCTACCCCGAGCGAAGCAAGCTGGGCTTCAAAAGCCTGGCGCTCGCTGTCATGGAGCAGGGTAAAAGCGTGGGCGCTCGTGCCCACCGTGTGCAGGCCATAGCGGCGGCCAGCCTCTAGGTTAGAGGTGCCGATAAAGCCTGCAATTACCGCAGCCCGTGCGGCAGATACAGCGGCTTGCTCATGAGCCCTGCGTGAACCCATCTCAAGGCAGGGGCGCTTACCGGCGGCTACCGTCATACGGGAGGCCGCAGTTGCAACGGCTGAATCGAAGTTGAGAACCGAGAGAATATAGGTCTCTAAAAGGCAGGCCTCGGCAAAGGAAGCTTCAACCTGGAGCACGGGGGAGTGGGGAAAGAAGATTTCCCCTTCGGCGTACCCACGAATATGCCCGCTAAAGCGGAAGTCAGCCAGGTAGTCCAAGGTCTGCTGGTTGATCACCTTGCGGGAGGCAAGGAACTCAAGTTCGTTCTGGTCGAAACGGAAATTTTCAAGACCCTCAAGGAGCCTGCCAGTGCCGGCAAGGACACCGTAGCGGCGGCCACCGGAGAGCCTGCGGGTAAAGACCTCAAAGACGGTCCGCCTATGGGCGGCACCGGAGGCAAGAGCCGCCTGAACCATGGTTAGCTCGTAGTGGTCTGTTAACAATGAAGTTTTCTGAGTCACGGCTACCACTCTAGCCCCTGTGCGGCCTAAAAAGACAGCCCTCTCAGAAGATAAAACTGTGACCTCTAGCTTGCTCTAGCTGGCGCGTGGCAGTTGTGGCTCCTTAGCCGTATGATAGATAAGGTGTATGTGACCTATAAGTCTGCTAAGGGCCCAGTGGCGTAAGCTTGTTCAAGGCGCTACCGACTCAAAGATTTTCACAAGGAGAAGAAGGCTATGTTATCGGCTGAAACAGCTATCACCCTGAATACAGCGGTGGATACTTTAGCCGACCTTGAACGTAGCTTAGAGAGCGAAACGAATGACCGACCCCAGCTTCCTTGGACGGTGCTGGTCTGGGATGACCCAGTTAACCTCATGAGCTTTGTCACCTATGTTTTCCGCACTCAGTTTGGCTACAGTACCGAAAAGGCCCAGGAGCTGATGCTCCGTGTACACACCGAAGGTAAAGCCGCAGTCTTTAGTGGTTCCCAAGAAGAAGCCGAACGCCACACAGCAGCCCTGCATACCTGGGGGCTGTGGGCAACGCTAGAACAGGCAGGTCTATAAGATGGCAGAGCCTTTTAGCAGGACACCGCGTGGCCTGACTGCACGCTTTACTCCCGAAGAGGTCCAGGTGCTTACCCGCCTTTTTGAAGATGTAGCGCTTGCCCTGGAACCTGAGGAAGACCCCAACACTGACCCCCTGGCAGCTCTGGTAGGAATTTCGGAAAAAGCTGATGTGCCTGCCGATCCCGCTGTCGCCCGCATGCTGCCTGTCGCCAGTGATGATCCTGAGGTAGCCGATGAGTACCGGCGTTTCACCGATCTCTCCCTCCGACAGGCTAAAATCTCGCACCTGAAACTGGCCGCTATGGATATCCAGGCAGGCACAGTTCACCTGGATACAGAACACGCCAAGGCCTGGGCCGCAGCCCTGAACGACGTTCGTCTGACCCTGGGTTCCAGGCTGGGCATTATCAGCGCAGCAGATGCCGAACGGGTGGGGGAGCAGACCGACTGGGACCGGGTAGAAACAACCGAGGACTATATGGCTCTGCTCTATAACTTTGCAACCTGGCTTCAGGAAAGCCTCATGCAGGCACTCCTGATAGGGCTGGAAGAAGATTGATTTTTACCGGTCCAGAGTGTCTATTTATGACACCAAAAAGTCGTGTTAGAGCGTGATTGTCCACTCAAAAACCGGCAGGTGAGTTCTACACCTTACTGAATAACCATCGAGTAGCTAATGTCAGGTCTGTCATGAATGATTCAAACCCAAAAATAGTCACCCCCTGGGGCAGCAAGGTGCTGGCAGAGCCAGCCGCCAGCGCCCCCATTGGCGTGTTTGACTCGGGTGTAGGTGGGCTGACGGTTGCCCGTGCCATCATGGACCAGCTACCGCACGAATCGATTATTTATGTGGGTGATACCGCCCACGGCCCCTACGGCCCCCTGAGCATAGCTGAGGTGCGTGCGCACGCCCTGCGGATTATGGACGAGCTGGTAGATTCCGGTGTGAAACTTTTGGTTATTGCCTGCAATACAGCCTCAGCGGCAGTTCTGCGTGATGCCCGCGAACGCTATACCCGCAAGTACGGTATTCAGGTGGTTGAGGTTATCCAGCCTGCCGCCCGCCGTGCGGTGGCCGCAACCCGCAAGCGTAAAATCGGTGTCATCGCCACAGAAGCCACGGTCACCTCACGCGCCTACGAGGACACCTTCTCCGTGATGAGCGACCTGGAGATTTATTCGGTGGCCTGCCCCCGCTTTGTGGAGTTTGTTGAGCGGGGCATTACCTCCGGACCTGAGCTTCTCCAAACAGCCGAGTCCTACCTTGCCCCCCTCAAAGAAGCCGGGGTTGATACCCTGGTGCTGGGTTGCACCCACTACCCGCTCCTGACCGGCGTTATTTCCTACATCATGGGTGATGATGTAACTCTGGTCTCATCATCGGAGGAATCCGCTAAAGATGTTTACAAGGCGCTACTGAGAGCCGGCCTTGAACGCCCCGCTGATCTACCGGCAAGCCACGAATTCTTGGCAACCGGTCACAGCGAAACATTTGAGCACCTCGCCCGCCGATTCTTGGGCCCCGAGGTCGCTCGCGTCCGTCACACCAACTCGGTAGCAGAGCAGTTTCCCACAGGCTCGCTTGCCCTTATCCCATCGGAGTTGATTAAGCCACGAGTCACCATCGAGGCAGACCGCTCCACCCCCAAACGCTAAGGAAGAAGACACCATGCGACTCACAGTGATCGGTTGTGCCGGTTCCTTTCCAGGGCCGAATGCGGCAGCTAGCTGCTACATGGTTTCGACTATCGATGATCTAGGTAAGACCTGGCGGATTATCATCGATATGGGCAATGGTGCCCTGGGGACTCTTCAGACCCACATGAACCTTGAAGACATAGATGCGATTCTGATTTCGCACCTGCACCCCGATCACTGCATTGACCTGTCGGGCCTGCACGTTGCCGTCAAATGGAACCCCAACGGCTGGGGCAGAGGCCCTATTCCCCTGTATGGCCCCAGCGATATTCACCAGTACCTGGTCAATACCCACGGGCTACCGCTAGAACCGGGGATGCACACCGAGTTTGAGTTCAACGAGTGGAGCAACCACGCTGAGGTAAAAATTGGGCCATTCACCGTCACGCCCTATGCGGTCGTGCACCCCGTTAAAGAACCCTACGCGCTCCGTATCGTCTGTGAGACAGGTGAAGGGAAAACGATTCTGACCTACTCCGGTGACACCGATTCCTGTGACGGCTTAATTGAGGCAGCCCGCGATGCTGACCTTTTCCTCTGCGAAGCGGCCTACCAGGAGGGGCGTGACGACGCCTTGCGCGGTATTCACCTGACGGGCCGCAGGGCAGGGCTGGCTGCCCAAGAAGCCGGTGTGCGTAATCTGCTCCTAACCCACCTACCCATCTGGAACGACCCTGCTGTCGCCTTTGCAGAAGCCAGTGAGGTCTTCTCTGGTCCTATTTCGGTGGCCGAGGCTTCAGCTACCTACCGGGTTAACCCCCGCCGGGCACCGGAAGACTACGAGTCCGACCCCCAGACCACTACCCTCCAAGTGATTGAGCGCTACGTTGCCGGGCAAGGTATGCGCGCGCAAAGCTGGCAGGGACACGGCTAAAAAGTTTGCCCACGATTTCTACGGGTTCAAGCGAAGAAGATAGGCTGAAAGCATGACAGATACTATGGAATCCTCACCCGTCCGTGGCGACGGACGCACACCCGATGAACTCCGACCCATCACCGTGACCCGGGGCTGGGCTAAGAACGCAGAAGGCTCAGCTCTCATCGAGTTCGGTAATACCCGGGTGCTCTGCACCGCCTCGCTCACCGAGGGCGTTCCCCGTTGGCTCAAAGGCCAGGGAACTGGTTGGGTCACCGCCGAATATGCCATGCTCCCGCGTGCCACCAATACCCGTAACTCCCGTGAGTCCGTTAAAGGCAAGATTGGTGGCCGTACCCACGAGATTTCCCGTCTGATCGGTCGCTCTCTGCGCGCCGTGATAGATACCGAGGCTCTGGGCGAGAACACTATTGTTCTGGACTGTGATGTTCTTCAGGCTGACGGTGGCACCCGAACTGCCGCCATCACCGGTGCCTATATTGCTCTGGCCGATGCCATTACCTGGGCCCAGAAAGAGGGTGTTATCCCCGCTAAGGCTCGCCCTCTGACCGGGTCTGTATCGGCAATTTCTGTGGGCATCATTGACGGTGTCCCCATGCTGGACCTTCCCTACGAAGAGGACGTCCGCGCCGAAACAGATATGAACGTCGTGGTGACCGGTGAGGGTAAGTTCGTGGAGGTTCAGGGTACAGCCGAGGGCGCTCCCTTTGACCGCGATGAACTCAATGATCTGCTGGATCTTGCCTTGCACGGTACAGCCCAGCTAGCCCTGATCCAGCGTCAGGCCCTGGAGGACTAATGCCCGCCAAAATTGTTCTTGCCACCCATAATCAGGGTAAGCTGCGCGAGTTCCGTGAACTGCTGCGCGGAGCTATTGACGGACTGGACGTTGAAACCCAAGTGATTGATGCCGGTAGGGCCGGCGCCCCCGATGTGGTGGAGGACGGGGTAACTTTTGCCGAGAATTCACTGCTCAAGGCTCGCGCGGTAGCTGAGGCTACCGGTCTTATCGCTATCGCAGATGACTCCGGGCTTGCCGTGGACGTCCTGGGTGGGGCACCCGGTATCTTCAGTGCCCGCTGGGCAGGCAAGCATGGTGATGACCGGGCTAACCTGGACCTACTGCTTGCCCAGCTTTCGGATATTTCCGATGAACATCGGACCGCCCGCTTTGTCTGCGCGGCATCACTGGCTACCCCGGACGGGCGGCAGGCCGTTGAACACGGCGAGCTGGTCGGAACCCTGCTCCGTGAACCGCGCGGAGAGGGCGGGTTTGGCTACGATCCCATTATGGCCGCCCAGGGATTTACCGGTGAATACAGCGGCAAGTCATGCGCTGAGGTCCCGCCCCATGTCAAGAACGCCATAAGCCACCGCGCTCAAGCTCTGACTAAGCTCATCCCTCATCTGCAAGCAGTGCTGGCAGACTAACAGGCACCTAGGTAAAGACTCTTATGGCAGCGCACCTTACGCAGCTTGAACAAATGAAGGCCCTCCCCGTTGTCTACGCGGTGATGGAGCAGGCCGGTGTTGTCGTCCCCTCTGACCGTTGGGATATACGAACAACCGGGTCAGCTCATATCATCGTGAACATGGGCTCTGAGCTGAGCGTGCGTGTAGCTAAGACTCAACAGACCGGCTACCTGGTAGCTCGGCGTACGGAGATTTTACGTCGCCTGCCTAAGACCCTCCCTTTTGCGGTGCCCCGCCCCATTACCCGGGTGATTACCCGCAATGGTTTTACAGCGGTGGGTTTGACCTGGATTAAGGGCGAGCCTCGCCAGCAGGGAGCGGCCCCTCCCAAACAACTGGCAACCATGCTCAAGGCTATCCATTCGGTAGATTTTTCGGGCTATGGCCCCTACTTGGATATGGTGCATGAGCACTGGGGCGGGAGAGAAAACTGGGAAGAACTCCTGCGCCAGCAGGTAGTTCCTCGGCTCTTGACGACTGCCCAAAAAATCGCGCACAGGGCCATTGACCGGGTCGTCGCCCTGGACCCGGTAAGGCCAGTACTGGTTCACAGCGATCTAGCTGGCCACAATATCCTGTGGAAAGGCGATAAGCTGGTGGGCGTCATCGACTGGGATCATGCGTCGGTGGGGGATCCCGCGATTGATTACGCAGCCCTGGGTAACTACTACGGTTGGGATTCTCTGACCAGGGCCCTGGACGCTACCCAGTTAGAGCGGGCACGCACTGTTGCCCACCTCCTGCCCCTTCAGTCGCTGGCCTACAGCATGAAGAACGGTATGGGGGGCGCTATCCAGCGGCTCGCCCTAGAGCGGGCAGATGAATGGTATCTGGACCACCGCGCCGAAATTTTCGACGGATAAAACCCAGTGGTTTAGATACCCAACTGGGTGAACCAGGCTTTCTCCACGAGCTCGAGAGCGGCCCGTGCATCGAGCCCTTCCAGCAGTTTTGCCGGTAGGACGGCGTCACTCCACCGGGCACCGACAAGGGAACCAACCAAGGCCGCGATAGAGTCTGAATCCCCGTCAACAGCTACAGCATCGGCTAGCGTTTGGAGCAGGGCCTGGCTTGGCTTCATGCCCTGGGAAACCAGGCTTTCTGTAGCAAGGAGCAGGTAGAGACCGTAGCCTAGGCAGTCGGTTGCCAGAACCAGGGCACCAAAACTTTTGCGGGCTTCATGAGCCGGGGACTGCCGGTCCGCCAGTTCAAGCGCCCGGCCAAATGCCGCACGGGTGAGCGTGGCATCACCGGGAAGTAGGCTACTTTTTTCAACAGTCCCTAGCCAGTTTTTAACCTCCTTGAGGGCAAGACGTACCGGAGAATCCACCGGCACAGCAAGCTCGTGTGCACCTAAAAGGTAGCGGATCATCAGAGCGTAGGCGGCTGCTGAAACCAGGGCTTCTGGGTGCCCGTGCGTGAGGGCGGCGGCCTGGACGGCAAGTTTGATGACCGTAGCATCATCAGCAACTGGCAGATAGCCAAAGGGAGCAGAGCGCATGAGCGCACCGGTACCCAGGGCGTCAGGGTTTACATTCTTGGAAATGAACTGCATCTGCCCGGTTGCTAAAGCATTCAGAGTGGCCTTACCCGGCCCCCGCTTCTGGCGCATGATTGCCTGAGAATTCAGGGGGCGGGGGAGGGAATAGGGTGCGGCTTCGGGGGCGGTGTGACCGGTGCCGGTGTACCAGCGCAGGTAGGACAGCCAGATACAGGCCAGCTCATCGGCGGCCTGACCCTCATTGTTCCATTCCAATACTTCGGTTAATCCGTCCAGGGTAGCCAGGGTGAGCTGGGTATCATCGGATACCGCCAGGTCACCGCCTGCCAGAGCTTCTAATAAGTCGGTTTCGCCTGCTACTGACCACCGCTCAAGCATCTCGGTGCGACTGAGGGTTTCTACGCGGTAGCCCAGTGCATCACCCAGTGCGGTGCCAAACAGTGAACCCCGTAGGGCCGCGCGGTAAGCAGGTGAGAGCGCATCAGGGGCAGGAAAAACTGAAGTCATGCTCTCTATTCTAAAGCGGGGCTGACTGTAGGCCCATTAGACTAGGGAGCATGCGAATTTTGCACACCTCCGACTGGCATCTGGGCCGTAGCTTCCACGGTACCTCCCTGCACACCGTAACCGAACAGCTCATGGATGAGCTGGTAGAGCTGGTTCAGGAACAAGCACTGGATGTGGTTCTCATTAGCGGAGATGTCTATGATCAGGCTCAGCCTCGCACCGAAACTGTAGAGCTTTTTGACCGCACCCTCACGCGCCTTACTCAAGCTGGTACCCGGGTTCTTGCTATTAGTGGCAACCATGATTCAGCCATCCGGTTGGGTTTTGGCTCTTCGCTACTGAGCGCCGCAGGAGTGCACCTGGTGACCTCACAAACTCAGGTGGGAACCCCCACCCTCATTGAAGCCGGGGGAGTGTCGGTAGCTTTCTACGGGGTTCCCTATCTGGAACCGCGCCCCATCGCCGCTCGCTGGGGCACCGAGCCTACCCACGCCGGCGTTCTCGCTGAGGCTATGCGCCGCATCGAGCAGGACAGGGCAACCCGCCACGTAGATGCCAGCATTGTCTTGGCCCACTGTTTTGCTGGTGGGGCTGAACCTTCTGAATCTGAACGGGATATCTCGGTAGGTGGTGTGGAACAGGTACCTGCCCGCCTCTTCTCATCAGCCACCTATACTGCTCTGGGGCATTTGCACGGGAAGCAGAAAGTAACCGATACCGTGCGCTATTCTGGGTCGCTCTTGGCTTATTCCTTTAGCGAACAGAACCACCGCAAAGGCGCCTGGATTCTTGATATTGAGCCGGGTGGTCACCTGAGCGTCACCGACTACCAGTGGAAGACCAAACTGGTACTCAAAACCTTACGGGGAACTCTCGAAGAGATGCTTTCTCCCCAGAATATCGTTGAGTACGGTCAGGCATTTGTCAGCATCACCCTGACCGACCCCGAACGTCCAGCTCAAGCCTTGGAAGAGCTCAAAGCGCACTACGAGCATGTGCAGGAACTCTACTTTGACCCTCAAGGAGCACAGGCAGGCCAAAAACACAGCTACCGCGCGGCTCAAAGCAAGCACAGCCCCCAAGAGATTTGCGGTTCTTTCTACGAGCACGTGCGCGGGCGGCAACTGACAGATGACGAGAGCGCCTACCTGGCTGAAGTCATGGAAACAGCACGAATTCAAGGAGGGGCAGAATGAGAATCCACCGCTTAGAGCTCAAAGCCTACGGCCCCTTCCCCGGCACCGTGGCCATTGATTTTGATGACCTCAACCGCGAAGGCATCTTCCTGCTCAACGGCCCTACAGGCTCGGGCAAGTCATCCATTCTCGATGCCATCTGTTTTGCTCTCTACGGCACTACGTCCTCAGGGCGCACCGACCTTAAATCTCGTTTCGCTGAGCCTGCGGTACAGCCGCGCGTGACCCTGGAATGTACTATCGGGGGCACCCGCTACCGTATCGAACGCAACCCTGCCTATGAGCGACCCAAAAAACGTGGTGAGGGAACCATTACCGAGCAGGCAAAGACCCTGATTGAAAAATACGATGCGGCCACCGGCGAATGGGAGAGCGACCCCACTATTACCCGCCATAAGGACGCCGGCGACTTTATGCTTTCGGTACTGGGTTTGAACGCCCAGCAGTTCAATCAGGTCATGCTTCTACCTCAGGGCCAGTTTCAGCGGTTTTTGCTGGCGTCGTCCGGTGAGCGTGAACAGCTCCTCAAGAAGCTCTTCGGGACCTATGAATTTGAGGCCATCCAGAACCTTTTGACGGAGCAGGCTAAGGAAGCTGGTCACCGTGCGGAGCAAGCTAGCCATGAACTTGAGGTACTGATTGGCCGCGGTCAACGGGCTGAGCACGGCGCTCGCTTAGAGGAAAGTTATGCCCTACTGGGTCTTGAGGGCCTGCTGGCAGACTCCGATAGTGAGAGCACCACACTTTCTGCAGATAACCCGGCAAGCGCACCGGGTTACCTTGAAGAACTTGCTGCTGAGCTGGGTCAGCAGCATAGCCAGCTCCTAGAACGCACAGGTCAAGTAGCTGAAGAACTCACCAGGGTAAATGACCAGCGCGCCCAGATGATTCAGCTCAACCAGCACTGGCAGGAATATAGCCAGCTGACCCTGGTCCTAGACAAGCTGGAAAGTGCCAGAGAAACTGTTACCCAGCAGAGTAGTCTGCTGGAATCCCACCGCAAGGCGACCCTTGTATTGCCTTTCCTCACTGCGGAGGAAAGAGCGCTAGCATCCTGTGAAAGCACCCGGCAGCGCGTCACCGCGCTAAGTTTCCGGGGGCAGGAATTAGTCTCAAAATTACAGGGAAATCTTGACCAAAGGGCGCGTGAGCTTGCGACCGTGGAGAAGGTATTGGACCTTCTCAAGGATCAGCAGGACGTAGAGCATTACGAGCAAATAAGCCATGACCTGGCTGAATATGCCAAGGATCTTCAAGCACTGGACCGCGATGAGCAGAGGCTGATAGACCTGGCGGCCGAGCAGAAACAGGCCCAAGCTCAAGGTGCTCCGCTGGAAAGCAAAGTGTGTGAGGCAGAGCAGGACCTTACCGCCCATCGCAAGAAGATTCAAGACCTTGAAGAAGAATACAAAGGCCTTGAAAATGCACCGGTTGAGCTCGAAAAAGCAGGCATGGACTACGCCGGTGCCCAAGAGGCGCAACAAAAGGCAAGGGCATTGGTTCGTGCGCGTCAACGGGTTGAGCAGGCAGAGCAAGCAGCTACTGAGACTGAATCGAAACGGGTGCGGGCAGACCACCAGGCCGATGAACTTCACCGCCGCCGTTTTGAGAATGCCGCGCTGATTCTAGCCGAAGCTCTGGTTGCCGGTCAGCCATGTTCAGTTTGCGGTTCACGCCAACACCCTGCACCGGCTACCGGACTAGAAGCAGGTGCAGCGGTTAGCGAAGAAGCCCTGCAGAAGGCTCGTGCCCAGAGAACTGCCGCCGAAACCGAGGCTTCTCGAGCCCTGGGCGAGCTTTCAGCTGCCCGGGAATCTCTGGACCAGCTCACCCGGTCAGGCGCACCTGAACCCGAAACCGCCCAAAATCTCATAGCTCAAGCTCAGGACGCGCTGACCCGAGCCCAGAAAGCCCAAACACGTCGCGATGAGTTAGACCAGCTACTCCAAGAGGGCAAGACCCACGAAGAAAAGCTGAGGGCCCAGCTGGTGGCAGCGCAGCGCCTGGTTGCTGAGCACAAGGCCACAATCCAAGAACGAGCCCGAACACTGGCCGAACTTGAAGCCGGGCTGAAACCTCAGACCCAGAAGATGAGCTTTGCTGACCGCGCCCATGCTCTAACCAGCCTCAATACCTGCCTGACCCAGCTCGGTAACTCCCGCCTGGAACAGAGCAGGCAGGCTGAGGTTCACCGGCTTGCTCAGGCTGAAACAGCCCAAGCCCTAAGCCAGTCAGGCTGGAGTGATCTAGCCCAAGTGCGAGCTGCGCATCTTGCACCAGCACAAGCCCAGAAGCTTGAGCAAGAGATCCGTCACTACCAGGAACGGGTGCTTGCTACCCGTGCCCGTCTTGAGAGCCCAGCCCTGCTGAGCATTGCTGAACGCGCTAGCCGGGGCGAAACCGCGCCCGATCCGAAAGACCTTGCGGTTCTTACCTCCCGCCTAGAAACCCTCAGCCGCGAAAAGGATGAGCTCATCGCCCACTCCACCCGCATTTCGGGGGCAGAGGATGAGATCATCCAGGTACAGCAAGAGCTCACGGCCGCACTGACTCGCAGCCAGGAACTGATCGAGACCGCCCACCTGCGGCAGGAACTCGCGGCTACGGCCAATGCCACCCCCGGGAGCGATAACCACCTGCGGATGACGCTGACCACCTATGTGCTTGCCTATCAGCTTTCCGAGGTCGCTCTGGCCGCCAGTGAACACCTGGAAAAGATGACCCACGGGCGCTACCGGCTAGAACACAGCGACCGTGCTCAGGGACGCGGAAAATCAGGTCTGGGCTTGTTGGTCTTTGACTCCTGGCACAATGCCCACCGCCAACCGGCCAGCCTGTCCGGGGGAGAAAGCTTTATGGCATCCCTGGCCCTAGCTCTGGGACTGGCTGATGTGGTCCAGCAGGCCAACGGTGGCATCGAAATTGACACCCTCTTTATTGACGAAGGCTTCGGCTCTCTGGACGATGAGACCCTAGAAGAGGTCATGTCCACCATCGACTCACTCAGAGAACGTGGACGGGTCATCGGGCTCATCTCCCACGTTGCTGAGATGAAAAACCGGATTAACCGGCACATCCTCTTGCAGACTTCCCCCCAGGGTTCTAGCCTGGTGAAAGAAACAGGAGCAGTATGAGCCAGCCCCAACGTAAAACCAAAAAAACCTTTACCTACAGGACAGCGGCACCGCGATACCGTGGTGCGCAATCTCAGGTTCCTGCGACCACCGCTAGTATCCCCATCACGATTGCTGAGGGGGCCCGCAGGCTTGTCGTCTCGGCCCGCTATGCCAGGAGCAGGTTCCAGGGTATTTTGCTAGCTCACGGGTGGCGTTTCCTAGTTTTCTCTTTGCTGATGCGTCTGCCTGCGGCTATGGTCATGCTGGCAATTATGATGATGCTGGCGGTGCAGAACGGTGAGGCCACCCTAGGCGGATACGCGGCAGGTACTGTGGGCCTGAGTTCTGCCCTGATGATACCGGTCTACCGTTCCATCTCTGAACGGTGGGGCCAGCGTCGCATCTTCTTCGCCGTAACCGCTTTGAACATGGTGGCCCTGATGTGGTTGACGACTGAGTCGCTCCGGTTTTCGGGCACAAGTAACGGATCGATTACCCGCTTTCTGGTGGCCTGCGCAGTGGTGGGTGTAACCACTGTTCCCCTGGGAGCCATGATGCGAAGCTACTGGAGCGCTGAGTATCTGAGCACCAAGGATCGGCGCAAACTCAATGCCTCGATCTCCTTGGAAACCATGCTCGATGTCACCGCTATTCCCGCCGGTGCGGCAATTGCGGGCATGACTACCGTACTTTTTACCGCTCAATCCACCCTTTTTGCGGTGATCCTGATTGATGTTTTGGGGCTCATCATGTTGCTCTGGCGGCCCGAGAACCTGCCGGTGGAAACCCGTGACACCAGCGCGACCGAACGGCGTAAGCCGCTACGCGGTGTCAGCAGGTCACTACTTTGGATTCCCCAGCTGGGTACGATTTGCTTGGGTATTTCTTTGGGCGCGACCCAGGCCTCCATCGTTTCTTTTACGATGAGCACGGACCAGCTAGGTGCAGCGGGCTTCCTCATTGCCCTTCTTGGGCTCTGCGCTGTCGGCGCGGCACTCTTCGTACTGTTTGAGCGGCTCCCCATGTTCGGCTGGGTGGCCTGGCTGATTAGCGGCATTTTCTTGATGATGACCGCAATGATACTTTCCTTGCCGGGGTCAACATCCGGCATGATTCCACCCCTCATCTTCATGGGTATGGCCTACGGTATGTGCCTGGTAACCATGGACTCGGTTGCGGCCAGTCTCTCTGCCCGAAAAAATCTGGATTTGGCACTGTCCACGCTCCAGGCGAGTTCTTTAGGCGGCATTGCTCTTGGTTTTGTGTGGGCGGCTGACCTCAGCGGAAGCTACAGCTACCAGGTCTCGCTCATTATCCCGCTGGTGGCTGCGGCTACCTTCTTCTGCTTGGGCCACCTGTACGGTTTCCTGTGGAGACGCTCCTACGAAGAGCACCTGGCTCTGCTGCCTTAAAGGAGCTTGAGAACAGGCTGGGCCGCTACTTCTTTTTGGCAGTACCGGCCCAGCCCGTAGTGAATGAGCGGGTTAGCCTGGTCTAGTGGCCTCGATTCATCCAGGTATCGAGCTCAGGGGCTTCTAGGCCGATACCGGTGGAGTCACCGTGCCCGGTCAGAACCGCTGTGGACTCAGGCAGGGTAAGGAGCTTTTCCTTGATGGACTCGATGATGGTCTCAAAGCTGGAAAAGGAACGCCCAGTCGCACCGGGACCCCCCTGAAAGAGGGTGTCCCCCGAGAATACCACTCCCTCGCTGTTTTCCCAGCTGAGGGTAGGCGCGTAGAAGCAAACGGACCCGGGGGAGTGCCCAGGGGTTGCTAGAACTGTCAGCTCAGTGTCTCCGATAGTAATCCGGTCACCGTCAGCTAGCTCAGCATCAAAGTCCCAGGAGGGGTAGACCATCTCCCAGAGCGGGCGATCAGCGGGGTTTAGATAGACCGGGGCACCGAACCGGTCAGCGGCTTCACGGGCAGAGCGGATATGATCATCGTGGGCGTGGGTCAGCAGAATCTTTTCAACCCGCCGTCCCGCTAGGCGGGTAGAGATAGCATCCACGTCATGGGCCGGGTCAATCAGAATCAGGGACTTATCGTTACCTACCAGCCAGACATTGTTATCAACCTCCCAGCTACCTCCGTCGAGCGAGAAAGTCCCAGAGGTTACTAGCCGTTCAATACCTTCAGTCATTTTTACCCTCCTTAGAGTTCAACTACCGAGCGGAGCACCTGTCCGGTCTTCATGGTTTCAAAAGCCTCATTGACCTGCTCCAAGCTGATGCGTTCAGAAACAAAACCGTCAAGGTTCAGGTTGCCCAGTAGGTAGTGGCGCACAAAGAGCGGAAAATCACGAGAGGGCAGGGTGTCTCCATACCAGGCGCTCTTAATGGAACCACCGCGACCAAAGACCTCATCCAGGGGTGCCTCCCAGGTGGTGCCCGGTGCAGGGACACCCACCAGAACAACCCGGCCTGCTAAATCACGGGCTTCAAAAGCCTGCTTGAAAGTTGTCTCAATACCTACAGCGTCAACCACCAGATCGGCACCAAAACCGCCGGTTAGCTGGCGGATAGCCTCTACCGGGTCCTGCTCCGATGAGTTCACGGTGTGGGTAGCACCGTGTTCCTTGGCACGAGCCAGTTTCTGCTCATCAATATCAACAGCAATGATGGTGGTGGCACCGCCCAGCTTGGCACCGGCAAGAGCGGCAGTACCCACACCACCGCACCCGATAACGGCCACGGTTTCACCACGTTCCAACTCACCTGTATTGAGCACGGCACCCAAACCGGCGGTAACACCGCAACCCAGCAGGCCAATAGCGGCGTACTGGTCCTCAGTCAGGTCCTCAGTAATCTTGGTGCACTGACCGGCGGCAACCAAGGTCTTCTCGGCAAAAGAACCGATGCCCAGCGCCGGGGTCAGCTCGGTCCCATCCTCCAGACTCATCTTCTGGGTGGCATTATGGGTTGCGAAACAATACTGGGGCTTACCTTTTTGGCAGGCGCGGCATTCACCGCACACAGCACGCCAGTTCAGGATTACCAGGTCGCCGGGAGCCACATTGGTGACGCCCTCACCTACAGCCTCAACAATACCCGCTGACTCATGGCCCAACAGATAGGGGTAATCATCACCTACCCCACCCTGAACATAGTGGTGGTCAGTCTGGCAGACACCGCAGGTGAGAACCCTGACCAGGGCCTCACCGGCAAGGGGATCGGGCACGTTGATGGTCACCACTTCAACCGGCTGGTTCTTGGCACGGGAGATAAGGGCTTTAACCTGCTGCATCTTGTTCCTTTTCATCAGAAGATAAGTCGTGGAGCTAACCCGGTTTGTGGGGCGCTCGCGGTTTCTACGCTACCGTGTGTTGGCTCACCTAGCTAGCTGGTGTCGGCCTGTGACGAACCATGAACTCTATGGCGGTGTCTCTGAGCTTACCACTGGTCAGAATATTGATATGGTCGCGCCTGGGGTACTCTAACCAGACAGCTTGATCTGGGGCAAGGAGCTTGTAGGCTTTGAATGAATCACGGGCTACGGTGTCTTGATTACCCCGGAAAAAGAGAACGGGGCATGCAGGCATCGGGCTGGAGGAAAAGCTTTCTATGGGTAGAGCCGCGAAGGCCTGAAGCTGGGGTTCTGGCACTGGCGAACCTGCCAGGATATCGGCAAAACCATCTGGGAGCCTGCCACCGGTGCGTAGTGCCCGGTTAATGAGCGGCACATGGTTGGTAAGCGGCATGGCCCCTGCAACCAGGGAGCTAACGGCATCGGGGTAGAGCGAAGCGAGAGTCCAGCAGATACGGGCACCGATGGAATAACCTACCAGGTGCACCTCACCGCTGAGAGTAGCCAGGTAACTGGCCAGCGATTCAGCTATTGCGCTAAGCAGTCGCTGTGTGGCTGGTAGTTGGTAGCTGACAGCACCAGGTGTTTCCTCAGCTGATTCTGGGAGCCGGTGGTAGGGCAGAGTCACCGTGTGGACTGTAGCACCCTGGGCCTGAAGCTGGCTGACCCAACGGGTATGGTGCCAGTTAACCATTGGTGTAGAGGCGAACCCGTGAACCAGAAGCACATGGGCCCCCTCCAAGGGTCGGGTTGGTTGCCCGCTGTCCTGCGGCGTAGGTGGGATAGAAGCAACAACTAAAGGTAGCTGGTCGGTGGTGGCGGTGGTCATAGGCTCATCGTACGGTGCATCTAGGGTGAAGAAAACCCCGGTCACTGACTGACAGCGCCGGGGCAACCTTGCAGGTGGGCTTTACTCCTTCTCTTTTTCTTGGGCCATCTTCTCAAAATCGACCCCGCTATGGGAGAGACGGATTTTTCGGCCTTCCTCAATCAATTCTTCTTGCTTCTGCTGAATCTTGATAGCCATAGTGTCGTCTCTGGGTGGTAAGCGCAGGTTATCTTCTGCCTTGATGCCTGCTTGAAGCTCACGGCTACGTTGGATCTCTGCATCAATCTGAGCACCGAGTAAGAGCACATTGTTCATGATCCATATGAATAGGAGCATGACGATAACGCCACCGATCAGACCGTAGGTGGCATTATATTTGCCAAAATTTGAAACATAGAAGCTAAAGCCGGTACCGGCCAATGCCATAAAGACCAGGGCAAAAACAGCGCCAGGGGTCAGGAAGGTTAATTTGGGCTGCCTGACGTTAGGAGTAGCAAAGTAGAGCAGGCTGATCAGGACAACTGCTAGGGCCAGCATGATTGGGTAACGTAGCCACATCCAGATTCCGATGAATCCGCCCAACTCAAAGTCGGGAACTGCGGATTGGATCATCAACAAAACGTCCCCAGATGAGAGGAAGACCAACATCATGGATACTACGATGAGCACTAAAACGGTCGTAACCATGAGGTTAATAGGTCGTAGCTTCCAGATAGGGCGACCCTCAAGAACTCCATAGATTTTATTCATAGCACGGCCAAATGCTCCGGTATAGCCTGAAGCGGTCCACAGCGCACCGACAATACCGGTGACCAGGGCCAGACCGGCTGCACTGGAGCTGGTCAGCTGGGTGATGGGGTCCTCAAGAATCGTGAGCATTTCCTGAGGAGCATAATCTTGCAAGAAGCCCAAAATGGTCTTTGCCGTTTGTTCCCCCTGCCCAAAGACACCCAGCAAGGAAACGATGGCCAGCAAGGCTGGGAATATAGAGAGCACCGTGAAATAGGTCAGGGCCGCCGCTAGATCGGTGCACCCGTCGTGGCTAAACTCGCTGAGAGCCCTTTTAAAGATGTATTTCCAGCTGGACCCACTGACCTCGGTGAGCTTAGAGGGCTTGGGCCTTGCTTGGTGGGTTGGTTCTGTGCGTGAGCGTTTGACGGTCGTGGCTGCACGGCCCATAGATAAGTTTCCTTCGATGACTTGAGATGTTAATCAGTAGATATCCTATCAGGGGCTTGTGAGCGGCAAAATGCTGCTTACTTCAGGTAGAAAGAGTTGTGCCCCGGGCTTTTGAGCCCGGGGCCTTAGAGTCAGCCTGCCATACTAGTTGTCTATACCCAAAACCTTAGAGGTGTAGGCAAAGAGCTCATCGGCTAGCTGGTGGTTGTCGTTGAGCTTGACACCGTAGCCGGGAACTAGCTCTCGAATGCGTGGCTCCCATTGGCTAAGCTGCTGGGGGAAGCAACGGGCTAGCAGGTTCAGCATGATAGGTGCGGCTGTGGAGGCCCCCGGTGAAGCGCCGAGTAGAGCCGCTAGGCTGCCGTCGCCCGATGCAATGAGCTCGGTACCGAACTGTAGGACGCCGCCCTTCTTGGGGTCTTTCTTGATAACCTGAACGCGCTGACCGGCGGTGATGAGCTCCCACTCGTCATCGACTGCGGTGGGGTAGTATTCGCGCAGAGACTCAAGGTGCTTAGCACGATTCTTAAGCAGCTCACCGATCAGGTACTTGGTGAGGTCCATGTTATCCAGCCCGGCCCGCACCATGGGGACAAGGTTATCGGGGCGGAGCGAGAGCGGCAGGTCAAGCAGGGAACCGTGCTTGAGGAAGTTGGTTTTGAAACCCGCGTAGGGCCCAAAGAGCAGGGATCGCTTGCCCTTGACATAGCGGGTATCAAGGTGGGGAACAGACATGGGAGGAGCGCCCACTGATGCCTGGCCGTAGACCTTAGCATTGTGGCGCAGGGCGGTTTCCTGGCTGGTGTTGCGCATGAAAAGGCCCGAGACGGGGAAACCGCCGAAGCCCTTGCCCTCTTTAATGCCAGATTTTTGGAGGAGGCTGAGGGCACCACCGCCGGCACCCAGGAAAACGAAGCGTGCACGGATGGTTTCTTGCTGCCCCTTTTCCTTGAGGTTCTTGGCTGTGACCACCCAGCTACTGTCGCTTTGCTGGTTGAGATCGGTGACCTGCTGGCCGTACTGTACCGATACACCCTGGTCTACCAGGTAGTCGAGCATCTGCTGGGTGAGGTTGCCGAAATCGACATCGGTGCCCTCCGGTGACCAGGTGGCGGCAAGGGGCTGGCTGGGGTCGCGGCCCTCAACGGCCAGGGGAGCCCACTCACGAATCTTGTCGATATCGGTGGAGAACTGCATGCGCTCGAAGAGCTTCTGCCCTTCGAAGGCTTCAAAGCGCTTGGCCAGGTAGTTGGAATGTTCCTGACCGAAGACCAGAGACATGTGGGGTACGGGGTTGATGAAGGAAGCGTCCTTGAGTTTTCCTTCTTCAACCAGCGATGCCCACAGCTGGCGGGAAATCTGGAACTGTTCGTTGATGCCCAGAGCTTTTGCTGGGTCAACGGTACCGTCCGGCCCTGCCGGTGCGTAGTTGAGCTCGCAGAGGGCCGAGTGGCCGGTGCCTGCGTTGTTCCAGGGGTTTGACGATTCCTGTCCAGCCTCATCAAGGCGCTCTAACAGGGTGATGTTCCAGCTGGGTTCTACTTCTTTGAGTAGGACACCCAGGGTTGCGCTCATGATACCGCCGCCGACTAAAAGGACGTCGGTTTGTACTTCATTAGCCACTGTTTGACACTCCGTCGCTGTACTCAGACTTGGCGCCGAGCTGGGGCGCCTTGTGTGTGGGGTTTCACCCCAGGTTCCTTATTAGCCTAGTACAGATAGGGCGACCTACCTAACACTGTGACGGGGTTGCGCCCTAATCTCTATGGCTGGTGTCAATTCTCTACATCCACCGTTGAGAACACATCGAGGCAGGTAGCAGTGACGGTGTAGCTTGTGACCCGTGCGCCCTGAGTGACACCGGATACCGGGTAGGCCAGGGGGATAGCGGGCAGGAGCTCAGAGACCTGCGCGTTGAGTTTGCGGTAGGCATCGCGCCAGGCAGAGATATCGGTGATGCTGTCTGCCTCGTCAATGGCTTGCATGATGCTGGTGTAGCTTGATGCGGCTTTGGAAGGGTCGTCGGTAGCTGGTTCCCCTGTACTTGGGGTAGAAGTCGATCCCCCTGGGTTCATGCTGATCTCAGCTGGTGCTCTTGATGCGGGCGCAAGAACCTGCCCCAGGAAAGCAGTGGGGTCGCGGTAGGCGCCGATAAAACCTGCCAGTTCTAGCCCGTAATTGGGGTGTTTGGCAGGGATATCGTCACTTCCTTGGTCGGTCCACTGGTAGGGTTTGGGCACAAGGTTGAAGCCCGCACTGATGAGGTTGGTTGCAATAAGAGAGTAAATGCCCTCTGGTGAGGGTAATGAGGCCAGCGAAACATTGACAGGGTAGTAGAAGTCGATGCTCTGGTTAGCGTAGGTTGAGGTTCGCAGTAACTCTTTTGCCTTCGTCGCTGAGTAGTTATAGACCTCCCCGGCTTCGGGGTTCTTCATCTGAAAAAGTGCGGGGATAAAATCGGAGGCTGCCTTGGTTCCCTGGGGGTAGTAGGCGCTAATGAGGGCGGCCCGGTCAATAGCGCAGGCTAGAGCCTGACGCACTCTGAGGTCATCGAAAGCTGGGTGGGCTAGATTGATGCCGATATAAGCAACGGCATAGGGGTCACGAGATTGCACCGCGTACCCATCAAGGGCCAGAGGGACATAGTCTTTGAGGGCTACCTGGTCATAGGCGTCAATCCGGCCTTCAACAAGGTTGTAATAGCGTTTCTCGGCACCGGGAATAGTCACAAATTCCAGGCGGTCAATCTCGGGTGCTGTCCCTCTATAGTTCTCAGAGCGTTCGAGAACAGCCGTGGCTCCATCCCAGCTTTTAAGAGTGAAAGCGCCGCTACCGATGGGCGATTCAACCGCTGCCGTATTGTTGGCAAACTGGTCAGGCTTCATAATCCCACATGCGGGCTGAGTGAGGGCTTTGAGGAAACTAGCGGAGTGACGTGAGAGGGTAACTGTAAAACGGGTGTCAGTTTCAGCCGACCAGGCACTGACCAGAGCTGGGGCTGGTCGCCCACTGGCGCGGGGGGTTTCTGCTAAGAGGTGGGCGTAGGCCTGGTTGAGCTGCGTCAAGGGAGCTGCGGCCAGAGTCTTCCAGCGGTCAAAGTTCTGGGAGATACTTTGTGCATTTAGGGGGCTACCATCACTAAAAATTAGATCCTTGTCTAAGGTGAAAGTGTAGGTGAGCCCGTCGTCGCTGATATCCCATTGCGAAGCCAAGCCTGGGACAGGCTCGCCCGTGTTGACGTCTGCCCCTACCAAGGGGTCAAGAATCTGGGCGCTGATGCGGTGGCTTTCAATGCGGGTAGTAGCGGTAGGGTCTAAGGACTGTATCTGCGCAGCCTGTGCAAAACGGAATACTTTACCGCTACCGCTAGAAGCTGTTGCGCCCCTCGGTGTGGCGACGGGTTGGCGGGGTGCTGAGGTAGAGCAGGCACTGAGTGCAAAACCAGCGCTGAGCGCAGCGCCAATGCCTAGAGCCTCCCGGCGAGTTACTGTCTCTGCTGCCATTGCTATTACCTCTTGATGACATGGCTGGGCCCCGCCCAGGGCCGCTATCGGGTCTTGGGGCTGAGGGGTTACTGTTGACTCCCTTTGGGGGGAACATAATCAAAAAACCCGCTCAACCGGGAATGAACCGGGCGAAACGGGTTATTGATATAGAGTGCGCGAGGAGGGACTTGAACCCTCACGCCGTAAGGCACAGGAACCTAAATCCTGCGTGTCTGCCAATTTCACCACTCGCGCAGGTGGTGCTGTAAGCACAACACAGAAAATCATACAGCACCAAGTGAGCTTTTTCCTAATTGATGGTGGGTGAGCTAGCTATCAATTCCCAGATCGCGGCGGAGCTTTGCAACATGCCCCTTGGCCCGGACGTTGTACTGGGCAAAAGCGACTTTGCCGGCTTCATCAATAACGAGGGTTGAGCGAATGAGGCCTACATAGGTTTTCCCGTAATTCTTTTTCTCTCCCCAAGCGCCGTAGGCTTCGGCAACAGCGTGGTTCTCGTCGGAGAGCAGGGGGAAGGGTAGGTCCTGGGTGGCGGTGAATTTATCGAGTGCAGCGATACCGTCGGGAGATACCCCCAGAACCTGGTAGCCATGTGCGCTCAGTGACTCAAGGCTGTCTCGGAAGTCGCAGGCCTGGGTGGTACAACCGGGAGTAGAAGCCTTGGGGTAGAAGTAGAGGATTACTTTGCGACCGGTGAAGTCTGCTAGCGAGACTGTTGAGCCACCGGCGGCGGGGAGCGTAAAATCAGGGGCGGTAGCTCCTGGCTCGAGACGTGCCATGGTATCTGCCTTTCAGATAGTGAAAACAATGGGGAAATCGTAATGATATCCCGTGAAGAATATGTGGGTCGAAAACCAGCTTACCAAGTAGGTCGGTGCCCTAAATAGGTTGGAAGGTCGCGGTCTTGAGAGGCTGGCTAGAGCTCCTCGTTAACTTGAAACGCTTGTAATGCGCCCGGTTTAGCATCAGCTAAACGTGTCTATACTGTTGGCATGCCAGAAATTCGTAATTGGTCTATTAATAGACTCCTCTCAACAGCTGCACGCATGCTGGAATATAGCTGGAATGCTCAGCTTAAATCCTTAGGTCTTACTCATGCCGGTGTCACGGCTCTCGATGTGATTGCACGGGAAGGCATGATCTCCCAGGTTAAGGTTGCCTCCCTGGTCGGCGTTCAGGCGCAGACTATGGGAAAGACCTTGGCCCGGCTCGAAGCCCACGGGCACGTCTTTCGTACACGTAACACGATCGACCGCCGGAGCTACCTCTTAGGTATTACCGAGGAGGGGCGGCGGGTCCTGGCTGAAGCGGAAAACATTGACCGTATGCTGGGTTCAGCCGGTGAGCTGTCGAACCCTAAATTTCGTGAAATGTTGGTACATATCATTGAGAGCCTCAGCGAGCATCACGGTGGTGGCGAGGTCTTAGCGGGCTTGGCCGAAGAGCAGTCCGCGCAGATTGGCGCCCTGACCCATTCCTTGGTTCAGGGCAGCGGCGGTGAGGGTTTGCCCCCTGAGACCAATGTCGAGGCGGTAGCGCAGGAACGCACTATCACAGCGGTTATGGATGTCATTACCCCCGAGACGATTGTTCAAGGTCATTCATAGCATTGCACTGGCGCCCTGAAGTGGCCGGTTTGATAGCAGGTTAAAACTAGTTTTTATGAAGGTTCTCACAAACACCCTTATGGGTTTGTGCAGTCCCCATGGGGTGTGTATAGTATTTATCTGTTGCCAGGGAAACCTGGTCAAACAAATGAATAGGCGCCTCTAGCTCAATTGGCAGAGCAATTGACTCTTAATCAATGGGTTCTGGGTTCGAGTCCCAGGGGGCGCACAGAAGAAGAGAGGCCTGACCGGTTTACCGGTCAGGCCTCTCTTGTGCGTGCCTATACATTGACAGGTGACTACAGGGCCCATGCGTCAATGATGACCCGTTTGAAATCTTCAATATCAAGGGCCTGGTCCAAGACCCCCGATCCCTGACTCGTTTCAACAAAGTGCTTGGGGTCAAAGGTAAGAGAAAAAGAGGTTCCGTTGGTTGCCTCTAGCCCAAAATTGAGGTCTGTGACGGCAAAAGTGCGAGCCGCATTGGTGTTATCAATCGAGGTGGGGGTGCCCAAGCTACGAATCTGAGGTAGGTCGAGGGGAGCGATAATCGCCTCCCGGGGGGTGTCCCGGTAACCGACCAGGAAGTAACGCTGCTCGTCCTCCTGGAGTGAAGCCACATCGGAGTTACGGTAAATAGCTGAACCTGTTGCAAACACAAGGTTATAGGCACCGTAATTGATGATCTGGCTATCGAAGACCGTGTGAAGGGCCTTGGCGATCTCATTGCTGGTGAGCTGATGTGAGGCAGTCATGCCCCCAGTCTACGGTGCAGGGCTGTGGCTCGGGGCAGTTAAGCCTGTGGGGATATTAAATGACACAAGATGACAGCGGCATCCGCAGGGGGACCCAATGGGTGTTCGCCCGCTGACGAGGGCAGGCTTGCGCTGCTCACCATAGACCTGTGACCAGCCGAGATTTTTTACGCGCAGTGAACCCAGTAACGAAATATAGTGTCATATTCTAAGACCGGTTTGACCTGCTGGCCGGGAAAAGCCAACAATAAAGAGTATGACATCACACCAGCAATCACAGATTATTTTTGTGGTGCGACTCCTAGCGGAGTGCGCAGCATAAGATGCTCTGTGTCTGATGGCGTGCGCACCCTTCGCTCAACCAAGCGGAGGGTTTTTTTCTAGGTAAAACCGTGACCCGGTAGCACCTGGCCCACAGGGCGTACCCCACCGCTCGCACACAAGACTATCTTCGTACCACCACTAGGATCACCCATGACGACGGGACAACCCATCAACCCGGCAGATCTCGCAAAGAATCTGAGGGCTGCATCCGCACCCTCAGAACCCTCACCCCTTGAACGTATGACAGGCTCCCAGGCTATCGTCCGTTCGCTCGAAGCGCTGGGCGTCACCGATATCTTCGGCCTGCCCGGTGGAGCCATCCTTCCCACCTATGACCCCCTCTACGACTCCGAGCAGCTCAATCATATTCTGGTGCGTCATGAGCAGGGGGCTGGGCATGCGGCGGAAGGCTACGCTATTGCAAGCGGCAAGGTCGGTGTGGCAATCGCTACGTCCGGCCCCGGTGCAACCAACCTGCTGACCGCTATTGCCGATGCCAATATGGACTCTGTACCGCTTGTTTGCATTACCGGTCAGGTATCCTCTGCCGTTATCGGTACCGATGCCTTCCAAGAAGCAGACATCGTGGGCATGACCATGCCGATTACCAAGCACTCCTTTATGGTGCGGGACCCTCAGGAAATTCCGCGGTGCATCGCAACAGCTTTCCACATTGCCTCCACCGGTCGCCCCGGCCCCGTCCTGATCGATATTACCAAGGACGCGCAACAGGGCATGATGGACTTCTCCTGGCCTCCTGTTACCCATGAGGCACGCGGCTACAGCATCGTTACCCGCGGCCACTCCAAGCAGATCCGTGAAGCAGCCAAGCTCATCACCGAATCCCAGCGTCCGGTCCTATACGTGGGAGGCGGTGTCGTACGCGCCGGTGCATCGGAAGAACTCATGAAGCTGGCCAAGCTGACCGGGGCACCAGTTGTCACCACGCTGACTGCTCGTGGTGCCTACCCTGACTCCGACCCCCAGAACCTGGGTATGCCCGGTATGCACGGAACCGTACCAGCGGTAACAGCCATGCAAAAGTCCGACCTGCTGATTACCCTCGGCGCTCGTTTCGACGACCGTGTTACCGGTGTTGTCTCGGAGTTCGCCCCGGAAGCTAAGGTCATCCACGTTGATGTTGATCCGGCTGAAATCTCCAAGATCAGGGTTGCGGATGTGCCCATCGTGGGTGATTTGCGCCAGGTCCTTCCCGAACTCAATGAGATTCTGACCGGTGAGTTCTCCAGCGCCCTGCCAGACCTCACGGACTGGTGGACACTGGTTAATAATTTCAAGCAAACTTACCCCCTGGGCTACACCAAGACCAATGACGGCTTGGGGGCACCCCAGTACGTTATCCAGAAGATTAGCGAAATGACCGGCCCCGATGCCTACTACGTCACCGGGGTTGGCCAGCACCAGATGTGGTCAGCTCAGTTCATCACCAACGAAAAGCCCCGCCACTTTATCAACTCAGCGGGCCTGGGTACCATGGGCTTCTCCGTACCCGCCGCTATGGGTGTCAAGGTCGCCTTCCCCGACTCGATTGTCTGGGCCATTGACGGCGATGGCTGCTTTCAGATGACCAACCAAGAGCTGGCAACCTGCGTCCAAAACAAGATCCCCATCAAGGTCGCAATTATCAATAACTCGTCCTTGGGCATGGTGCGCCAGTGGCAGAACCTCTTCTACGATGGCCGCTACTCCAATACCCACCTTAAGACCGGCATCGGTACCGAACGGGTCCCGGACTTTGTCAAACTCGCGGAAGCCTACGGTTGTGCCGGTTTGCGCTGTGAACGTGATGAAGACGTTGAGGCGACCATCGCCCAGGCCCTGGCTATCAACGACCGGCCCGTTGTGGTGGACTTTAACGTCAGCCCCGATGCCCTGGTCTGGCCAATGGTTCCAGCCGGTGTATCCAACGATTTAATCCAAGTTGCTAAAGACATCTCACCGACCTGGGATGATGAGGAGATGCTATGAGTCGCCACACCCTCTCTGTTCTCGTAGAAGATAAGCCCGGTGTGCTGGCCCGCGTATCTGGCCTCTTCGCGCGTCGTATGTTTAATATCGATTCCCTGGCTGTGGGCCCTACCGAGGTCCCTGGAATCTCAAGGATAACGGTTGTAGTGGACGCAAGCGATTTGCTCCTGGAACAGGTCACCAAACAGCTCAATAAGCTCATCCATGTCCTTAAGGTTGTTGAACTTCCTGCTGACAACTCAGCTCAACGTGACCACATCCTCATTAAGGTGCGCGCCGATGTTGCAGCCCGTATTCAGGTGACCCAGGCCGCTGACCTCTTCCGGGCTAGCATCGTCGATGTCTCCCCCGAATCGGTGGTCATTGAGGCAACCGGATCAGCCAACAAAATCAACGCTCTTCTTGAAGTGCTTGAACCCTTTGGTGTGCGGGAAATTGTTCGCGCAGGAACCATCGGCCTCTCCCGTGGCTCTCGTTCCATGAACGAAAAAGCCCTCCGAAGCTAGAACCGGATCTAGCTCACTTACTTTCACAATGTAAAGCCCCTGTCTACCCACGGCAAGCGCCGCCATGTAGGTTAGAGGTTTTCAAACCCCACAGATCGGGTAGCGCCAGCTACCCCTCTACCGATCAAGGAGATCGAAACACATGGCAAAGATCTATTACAACGACGATGCAGACCTGGCTAATATCGCAGAGCGCTCCGTAGCGATCATCGGCTACGGCTCACAGGGCCACGCTCACGCCCTGAACCTGCGCGACTCAGGCGTAGATGTCCGCGTTGGTCTTGCAGAAGGCTCAAAATCCCGTGCCAAGGCCGAAGCAGAAGGCCTGCGCGTACTTACCGTTGCAGAAGCAGCAGCCGAAGCAGATGTCATCATGATTCTGACCCCGGACCAGGTCCAGGCAGAAGTGTTCAAGAAGGATATCGCTCCCAACCTCAACGAAGGTGACGCTCTCTTCTTCGCCCACGGCTTCAACATTGTCTTTGGCTACATCGAAGCTCCCGCCGGCGTAGATGTTGCCATGGTCGCCCCCAAGGGTCCTGGCCACACCGTTCGCCGCGAATTTGAAGCTGGCCGCGCGGTTCCTGCCCTGGTAGCCGTTGAAAAGGATGCCTCAGGTAAGGCATTGGACCTGGCTCTGGCTTACGCCAAGGGCCTGGGCGCAACCCGCGCCGGTGTCATTGAGACTACCTTTAAGGAAGAAGCCGAGTCAGACCTCTTTGGTGAGCAGGCTGTTCTCTGCGGTGGCGCTTCACAGCTCATCCAGTACGGCTTTGAGACCCTGACCGAGGCTGGCTACCAGCCTGAAATTGCATACTTTGAGGTTCTGCACGAGCTCAAGCTGATTGTTGACCTGATGATTGAAGGTGGCATTGCTAAGCAGCGCTGGTCCATCTCTGACACCGCTGAGTACGGCGACTACGTTTCCGGCCCTCGCGTTATCACCCCCGAGGTCAAGGAAAACATGAAAGCTGTTCTGGCCGATATCCAAAGTGGTGCTTTCGCCAAGCGCTTCATGGAAGACCAGGCCGCAGGCGGCCCCGAGTTCAAGGAACTTCGAGCTAAGGGCGAAGCACACCCCATCGAAACCACCGGCCGCGAACTGCGTAAGCTCTTTGCATGGACCAACAGCGTGGATGCCGACTACGTTGATGGTTCTGTAGCTCGCTAAGGCGCATGAAGACCGTTCGCTGCTTAAGCGCCGACACTCTCTGAGCTGAAGCCGACTACCTGCCAAACCGTCAGGTGGTCGGCTTTGGTTGTTCTATGACCCTTACAGCGGTCAGACGGAGTGCCCCCTGTAGCCCTTAAGGTGAACTACAGGATGCACCTACTCCGGCCCCTCGCAGAGCCCTGCACCGGGGGGGCAACCCCCAATCTTTGATGAGGCGTCCTTAGGGTCCGAAGCGCCTCTGCCCATACGAGAGAACACCCTCATTACCTGAACCAAGGAAAACCGTGACTGCAAAACCAGTTGTACTGATTGCCGAAGAACTATCACCTGCCACTGTCGAAGCCTTGGGCCCCGATTTTGAGATCCGCACCTGCGACGGGGCAGACCGCCAACAGCTCCTGAAGGCTATCACCGATGTGGACGCTATTCTCGTCCGCTCTGCCACCCAGGTCGATGCCGAAGCTATTGGAGCTGCCAAGAAGCTCAAGGTGATTGCTCGAGCCGGTGTAGGCCTAGATAACGTCGACATCAAGGCCGCCACCAAGGCCGGTGTCATGGTGGTCAACGCACCTACATCCAATGTTATTTCTGCTGCAGAACTGACCCTAGGTCATATTCTGGGGCTAGCCCGCAACATTGCGGCCGCCGACTCTTCGATGAAGGCAGGGGAGTGGAAACGCTCCCAGTTCTCCGGGGTCGAGCTCTACGAAAAGACCGTAGGCATCATTGGTCTGGGCCGCATCGGTGGCCTGGTGGCTGAGCGTCTGCGTGCCTTTGGCACCGAGCTTATTGCCTACGACCCCTTTGTTACGACCGCGCGTGCCGCGTCACTTGGCGTTGAGCTGATGGAGCTGGATGAACTGATTGAGCGGGCAGACTTCATCACTATCCATATGCCCCGTACCCCAGAGACCCTGGGCATGATTAATGCCAAGAGCTTCAAGAGGATGAAGAAGAGCGCTTACGTCATTAACGTGGCCCGCGGCGGGCTGATTGACGAAGCTGATCTCGATGCCGCACTGCGCAGCGGTGAGATTGCCGGCGCCGCCATTGATGTGTTCGTCAAGGAGCCGGCTAAGAAGGTTCCCTTCATTGGTTTGTCGAATGTTGTGGCAACCCCTCACCTAGGTGCCTCAACCTTTGAAGCCCAGGAGAAAGCAGGTATCTCGGTGGCTAAGTCGGTACGACTGGCCCTTGAAGGGGATCTCGTGCCCGATGCGGTGAACGTTGCCGGTGGGGCCATCGACAAGGACGTGCGCCCCGGCGTGCCCCTGGCCGAAAAGGTTGGCCGGATTTTGACCGCCATTGGCGGCGACGAAGCCTTGACCCGCGTTGAAGTCAAAATCGCAGGTGAAATCGCCACTAAGGACGTCACCTCACTCAAGCTCTCAGCCCTCAAGGGGGTCTTCACCGATGTTGTCTCCGATAAGGTGTCCTACGTTAACGCCCCGATTCTGGCTGAGCAACGCGGCCTTGCGGTGGAGCTGGTGACCACCACCGAAACCGATTACTTCCGCAACGAAACCATTCTGACCGGTGCCCTGGCAAACGGTGAGGTTGTATCGGTGGCAGGTACCGTGACCGGCCCCAAGCTCATTGAGAAGCTGACCAACGTCAACGGCTACGATGTAGAAATCGCCATTACTGACCACATGCTGGTTCTGGAGTATGAGGACCGCCCCGGCGTCATTGCCGCTATCGGTACTTTGCTGGGTACAGCCTCCATCAATATCGCCGGTATGCAGGTTTCTCGCCACGAGAAGGACGCGCAGGCCCTATGTGTTCTGGCCCTTGACTCAGCACTGACCTATGAGGTCTTGGAGTCCATCAAGCGGGTCGTGAATGCTTCACGCGCCGCAATTATCAACTTGGCTGACTAAGCTCTGAGTTAGCCTCGGCATGGGGTGCCTTCTATCTCCCGATTGGGGGAGGGGAGGCACCTTTTTTGTGGGCTGATGGGGGAATGACCAGTGGGCTCATGAGCGGTTCTTGTGGGCTTAAGATAAATGTTTTTCCATATCAGAATGATATTAAGAGGGTGAAAGTGATGCGCAATACTGGTAGGTTAGAGCCGGTCGCTAGCAACCGCTGGGGCTTACAGCCTCTGAAATAAGGGGCGCACTGCGGGGTAAATATCCTGGCAGTTCCCAGCGGTTCTGGCACCCACAGACCCCGAGATAAAGGATGTTCAATGTCTTCTGCACACCCCATTAGCCGCCGGGCTCTGGCACCCCTGTTCCTTGGAGGTATAGCGGCTATGGCCCTACCCGTGGAACAGGCATCAGCAGCCATAACCTCACCACTTAGCCCCGCCTCCTACCTGGCGCGAGGAACGGTTGCCCAGCGTAATGTCTCGCAGATGCCGGTGCTCTCCAACTCTGCACAGATGGCCAACTACCTCAAGAATCTGCACAGCAGGTATGTGAGTGACCGGTTTAGAGGCAAGCTACCTCTGAGCGGTAATGTCTTCGCCTACAGTATCCCCATTCATACGGTCAACAGCAAAGACCCCGCCCAGCACTACGAATGGTTCTACAGCCTCGATAACCGGGTTAGATACCAGAGTGATGAGTATAAGAGGCTGATGGGGGCTGAAAGGGCTGTACGCCTGCCCGTCCCTAAGAACTTCCAGATTCCCGGTGGTGGGGACCGCTCTATCGCTATTTACGATCGGGGAACCGGTATCTGGCGTTCCCTCTACCAGGTCAAGAAAACAACCAGTGGGAGTCATGCCGGTCAGTGGCATTACAGCTCCGGCGGCTATATTAAAGATGCTCACAAGCTCCCCGATTCTAAGCACAGCCTGCAACTGACCGGAGGCACAAGTTCGGTGGTCGGGATGGCCAGCGAACTCACCCAGATCGGTATTGACGAGGTTCTTGCCGGCTCTATCAACCACGCAGTTTCTTTCACCCTGCCTAATGCGCGTAGCGGCTTCTCCTGGCCTGCACGCCAGGGGGACGGTAACCTGACCCATGCTCTGGCACCCTATGAGGGGCAGTGGTTCCGCATCAACCCCGCAGTTAACCTCAATACCCTGGGGTTGCGCCCACTAACCCTCATGATCGCGCAAGCCGTGCAGAAATACGGTGGCTATGGCAGTGACCGTAACATTTGGTGCATGGCGGCTAACTACGAGTATGACACCAGCCAGTCCCAAGCAAACCAGGGCAATTCACGCTGGTACACCCAGGTGCAGAAAAAGTACGGCCAGGCACCCGAAAACCTGCATGATTTCCCCTTCCAGCACCTTCAGTTCGCTCCCAAGGACTGGCGTGGCGGGCTTTAGAATGGGTCGAAGCCGGTGATATTTTCTGATGAGTGAAGGGCTCGTCGGTAGTATGTGTGGCAGATCTAGTTGAGGCTGGTGGTTTGACCATCGACCCTAGTGCTAGACCTGCTGTGCTGTTTGTACCGGTCAAGGGAACTGCAACGGAGCAGTTGTAGGCTATAGGGCAATCACGCTTTTTAGCCACACAACCTAAGCCCTATCAACACTGGATGAGGGAAGCTGTCATTCTTCCGGCTGGTGTACCCGGTAGTCGTACGTGGGATTGCCAGGCTAGGTATAAAGGCGGAAGAGCCCCCGAAATAAACGTTTTTATCGATGCATTCCATTTGAATAGATTGACCAGCCAGCTATAGCAGCGGCAAAAGAAGCTACTGCAAAAGCAAGGACAGTATATAGAAGGGCGAGAATCGATGAAATTATTTTATTCTCACTCTTCCTAAAAAGAGGAACTAACAGGGCTATACCTAAAAAGATAGCGGCGCTGAACACCAGGAAGGTGCTTACGGATGTGAGTTGCTCATCAGTGCTCAAAAATACGATTGATAGCTCAAGGAATACGCATGCAAGAAAACCTATGAGGCCTGCAATGATAATTCCGTTGGTAGAGCTCTGATCAGGTTCGGGAGTGGGGGTATTTTCTTGGGGCATCGTAATTTTCTCCAAAAAATATTAAGTAAAAATATATCTCAAAAGAAATTGATTAAAAAAAGAGTTTTAACTCAACAGAAGAATTTATTGGGCTATTTCAGCGGGAATGACTTCGGCGGTAGACTTCTGGTCGTCTTCTAACCCGGGTAAACATTGCGTTTCTGCGTCAATTATCTCAGCTCTATCACTTACTGAATACACCACAACGGTCTGATCGGGTAAGTCGGTGACAATACTAAAATAAGCGTCGTCTGCCCACACATTACGGACTTTGAGTCCTTTGGCTTCCCATGCATTCCTTACCTTTTCAGCTTTTTCTTTGAAGGTTGTAGTGGTTGGTGAAGGGGCTAGCATGGTGGCATACACCTCGATTCTTCGGTGAGTCGCATCGCATGAAATAGGTGTTAGATCGGCCCAGGATGATTCCTTGTAGGGGAAGTCCTCCATGCCGTGCTTCCATTTAAATTTTTCGTAGTCTCCGTTGGCTGAGGCAGCTAGCGTTACTGTGGTGTAGAGGTTTTTGTATGCTTCGTTGGCTGATGGTGTGGCTGTTGATTCTGGGGATTGTGGTGTGTTCATGGTGCCGCATCCTGTGAGGAGAAGTTGTGAGCAGATGGTGATTGATAGCAGTGTTTTTCTGATGTGGTTTTTGGTCATGTTTTTATTCTGTCTTTTGGACATCTTCCCAGTTGATTCCACGAGCTCGAGCATATTCTCGAAGCTCCTCTTGGCTTACAGGCGTCTTTCGGTCATTAGCAGGTACATAGGTGTAATTATTTGGTCCGACAGATTTGATCTCAGTGAAGTCTGAAGGATCCACGTATTCAAGTAGCCTACCAATTTTGTCTCTGTGACCGGTGGTCCATAGGGCTGTCTGGTCAAGAGCTGATGTACCAGGTTTGAGATAGCCCTCTAGGCCATCCTCATCATAAAGGGCATGGCCATCCGTATCTTGAAGATAGTTACCATCCTGGGTATAACCGCCATCTGAAGTAAGCTCAGTGGGTTTGGCTCCATCTGGGG
>NZ_JBLXXR010000012.1:0-74592 GCF_048513535.1 Rothia sp. CCM 9416
AGCCCAGGTCCTTGGCGTACTCCCCTAGTAGGTCCTCAGCCAGCAGGAAGCGGCGGCCAGCCAGCTCACCGGCACCGGCTACAAGGACGTAGCGCACCTGGGGGCCAACGGCAAGCGCCTGGTTGGTGGGCAGGGTCCAGGGGGTGGTGGTCCAGGCAAGAGCCTCAACCCCCACCAGTTCAGCGGCAACAGCCTGATCGGCGGCTAGGGAGGTGTCGCCGGTAATGCGGAAAGCAACGGTGACCGAGGGGTCCTGGCGGTCCTTGTAGACGTCATCGTCCATGCGCAGCTCGTGGTTTGAAAGCGGGGTTTCGTCTTTCCAGCAGTAGGGCAGAACGCGGAAACCCTCGTAGGTTAGTCCCTTGTCGTGCAACTGTTTGAAGGCCCAGATGACCGACTCCATGTACTCAACGTTCAGGGTCTTGTAGTCGTTCTCAAAGTCGACCCAGCGGGCCTGACGGGTGACGTATTCTTCCCACTCTGTGGTGTACTTGAGCACTGAGGCGCGGGCGGCATCGTTGAAGTTATCAATGCCCATCTCGATAATCTGTTGCTTATCGGTCATACCCAGCTGCTTCATGGCTTCAAGCTCAGCGGGCAGGCCGTGAGTGTCCCAGCCAAAGCGGCGTTCGACTTTGTGTCCGCGCTGGGTCTGGTAGCGGGCTACCAGGTCTTTAACGTAGCCGGTGAGCAGGTGGCCGTAGTGGGGCAGGCCGTTAGCGAAGGGAGGACCATCATTGAATACAAACTCGTTGGCCCCGTTAGCGCCTGCCTCCCTGTTGTCAATGGAGGCTTGGAAAGTACCGTCCTGCTTCCAGTAGCTCAGCACGGCTTCTTCGAGTGCTGGGAAGGAGGGGGAAGCGGCTACGAAGCTGGCACCGCTTGCGCTTGCCTTAGGGTAGACAGGCTTTTGAGTCATGGTTGCGACCTTTAGTTCTCGACATGGGTTGAGTTTGGGTTCTGCAAGGACGCTAGGCCCGAACTAGGTGCCGGGTTTGGCGCGGTACCACCTTGCTTACTGAAAGAACCGGCCCGACTCCCAGCCATTGCCTTACGGGGCTTGCATGGGCCTGCGCCAGCGGCTAGCTCGTCGTGAGATGAGCCAGCCGCTGGCGCAGGTGCCGAACCGGTTATCAGTCGCTTCATGACAGCTGTTTCGGGCTTACCCGTCCGGGTCTACTGGGGTTATATCTATTCCGCGCACTCCCCTCGTCGCAACGAATTTACGGGGGTGTGCAGGTATAACCTGTTCTTCCGGATTGCTCGCCGGTGATGGCCGGGTCTTTGCAACTGATACTTAGTTTATGCGCTGATTCTGCCTCTGTCTAACCTGTTTTTGACCCATTTTTTACCTGTTTATTCATTGAGGCCTCAAATTACAGAGATGTGAGTACAAGATATAGGGGTAGCGCCCCACGGTGCCCCCAAGATAGCGGCCAGTGCAGGTAAAACAAGGTGAGCAGACCAACCTAAATTACAATTTTGGGTTTTGGGAATTCTGCTCTTCGAAGCACTCTCCCAACTAGAATTACCACCGTGACAAACGATAAATCTACAGCTACTGTTCCCCCTTGGCCGTTCTTTGTTCGTCCAGCCTTGGAGGTACTTGAAGAGCACGATGTGGTCAGCACGAAGGACATCGTAAGACTTATCGAAGACCGATACCTAGCCTCCCCTGATGCACGCTCAGCAAAGTTGCCCAGCGGTATGAAAGTTTCTGCTCACCGTATTGGCTGGACGCTCAGCCACATCACTAAAGCAGGATGGGCAGTCCGCCCCTCGAAAGGCTTCTATACCATCACTGAAGCCGGTAAAAATTGGCTGGAAGGTAATAGAAACACCAACCTCACCTATGCAGAAGCGAACAAAATATTTAGGCAATTCTGGCCTCAGAGAAAAACGAGTGGGGAAATAAGCTCTGTTGATTCTCATAATCTAGAAATTGATTTGGAGCCCCCGGCTGAATCAATCGAAAAGGGTATCGCTCTTCTCACTTCACAAGCGAAAGACGAGTTACTGGTGCGCCTTGTTGTTGAGCTGGACGAAGAGTTCTTCGATGATGCCGTATGTAGTGATCCAACCGATTCTGCGCCCCCATTGCGCCCTTTGAGAGCTTCCACCGATTAGTTCCTGAGATATTTGGTGCATGGGATATAACGGTAAGTAGCGTCAATGCCTGCCATAATAGTATTTGCACATTTTGTTTACTCTATCTATCTTGAGGTCTTACAGTGACTCAGTCAGCTACCCCCACGCACCCGGCACCCCGCCCACACGTCAGCTTTGGACAGGCCCTTAAAAATTGGCGCAAGTACATGTTCCGCTTTAGCGGACGCGCTTCACGCTCAGAATTCTGGTGGGTCATGCTCGTATGGTTTATTATCAGCTTGGTGCTTTCCATAATAGCTTTGGTGGCAGTTGTTCCAACATTCAACCATCTTCAGCAACTACAAGAAGCGGCGTCCACAAGTCTGGATGCATACAATGAATACAGGCAGGCGTCTAATGAGCTCGGCCCGGCGTTGGCTGGTAAGACGTTGATTTTCGCACTTATTATCGGTGTATTTGGAATTGTACAGTTTGTCACCATGCTGGGCCTCTGGTGGCGCCGCCTGCAAGACGCCAATTTTCACGGTGCTTTTTACTTACTGAGCTTCGCAGGCCCCGGTGCAATTGTTCCCCTAATTATGGCTATTCTGCTCTCTAACCCTGCAGGTGTCCGCTTCGACAAACCAGAAGATGCAACCCGCCCGTAGAACTTACGTGGTTTAGCAATAATGCCGTTGGCTCCTTACCCGGGTCAGCGGCATTTTTGTTAATCAAGCAGCCTACTGGAGCAATCCTTGCTCAGTCTGGGCCGCCCAGCTTGCGAAGCTCTGGTCGCGGTACTGGAGGTGGACCAGGTAGTTCCGAACCTGCGGGTCCACCTTACATATACGGTAGCTGGTGGCCGGGGCTCATGCTCCTTGTTGCCCCCTCCCTCCTAGGTTAGCTACCGCTGGCAAGCCCATTCACGCCAGCCCGACCATCCACTTCTCTGGACCCAGCCCTACCTACCCTTGATGTAGATCAGTCCTTTTAAGATTTGGTCACAAGCATATACCGCCCCCTTTTTTTCTATTGCCGCGTGGTGTAGTGAAAGGTCATAGGGTCACAGGGAATCATGGGTCTGTGACACAATACCTTTATGCGTATTTTGTCTATTCAGTCAGCCGTAGCCTACGGGCATGTCGGCAATTCAGCAGCAGTTTTCCCCCTCCAGCGCCTAGGCCACGAGGTTATGCCAGTCAACACCGTCCTCTTCTCTAACCACACCGGCTACGGTGAGTGGCGCGGCCCCTTGATGTCCGGCGACGATGTGCGTGAGGTTGTTACCGGTATTGAAGAACGCGGCGGCCTCGATGACACCGCTCTGGTCATTTCTGGTTACCAGGGTGGCTCATCCATTGGCGATGCCATCTTGGACGCAGTGGCTAAAGCCCGTGCCAAGAACCCCAAGGTACTCTACTCCTGCGACCCTGTTCTGGGTAACGCCACCAGCGGTTGCTTTGTTTCACCTGAGGTGCAGGAGCTGATCCGTGACCGGGTCATCCAGCACGCCGATATTATTACCCCCAACCAGTTTGAGCTGGGCTTTGTCACCCGCACCAACCCGCAGACCCTCGATGAGGTGCTCGAGTCGGTCAAGAAGGCCCAGAAAATTGGCCCGAAGACAGTGCTGGTCACGAGCGTTTCGACCCCTGAAACTCCCGGCAACAGCATTCAGATGCTAGCTGTCTCCGGCGATGAGGCCTGGCTAATTACCACGGACCGGCTGCCGCTGAAGGCTAACGGTTCAGGAGACGTGACCCAAGCACTTTTTGCTTCACATTTTACGTCGGGTAAGTCTTTGAAGGAGGCCCTGGAACTGACAACAGCCAGCGTCTATGAGCTTCTGAAGAACACCCTAGAATCTGGCCAGCGCGAGCTACAGCTCATTGAATCGCAGCAGTCCTATGTGGCTCCCCAGGTTTCCTTTGAGGCCGTGCGGATCCGCTAATTTCTACTTGCGTCAAGGCCCCGCTCCCCCGGTGAGCGCGGGGCTTTAGCGCCCTCCTGGGCACGAATTTGAGGTGGGGCTCCTCCGGCTCGAGTACTTGGGCTTCAGGATTTTACTGGAAGGGCGAAAGGATTAGCCCTGGCGGCGGTTAAGGTTATAGCGGGGTTTATATGTCCAGTAGTAAAAGCATCTCTAAGAGTTCTGCAACGCCTCTAGCCAAGCCATGTTATACACCCACCGCACCATCAGAGAACATTTGAGCGGTAGTGAGGGTTATGAGGCTGTATTGAGAGTCGTGTGGTTTGCAGTCTTCTTCATGTCTGGTTGATAACACTGAGATGGATGAATGTTGAGGCGTAGTTTCCAGGGGTGTCTATCCCTGGAATAAACAATATTTTGTTGGAGATACACTAAAAGATGACTATGAAGTTAAAAGATTTACTGGTGCTCTCTGCAGTACCGGGGGTCTATTTGTTCTGTATTGGAGCTTTATTGGCTGGCAACATTTCTTTGTCTTGTTCCTGAGCGCTATTGGATTTGGAATATTAGGGTGTTTTCTGTTTCGTTCTTTACCGCACAATGTTGCTGGATGGTTATCCTTAATCCTCGCTGTCTCTGTGTTTGCATATGGTGTGGCAGGGAACAGTGTATGGCATAAAGCTATGGTTATGCTCATTCCAGGTTATTTACTGGGTGCACAAGTTGGTGCTACTTGGAGAGAAGGAACTAGAAAAATAGGCAGGAAGGGAAACACACGGTGATAACTTTTTGTGATTCTTCTAATCGGCAATTATGCATAGGGCAGACGCTTCAGCATAGAAAAGGTTTCCTAGGGAGAACCAAGATAATTCGTCGTGTTCGGGTAGGTATCGGTGAGCACTGGGCGGAGTTTGACTATCGTGAGTTGACTCAAGATTTTTTGGGTGGGCAGCAGATTGCGGAGTCGTTGTCTTCATCGGATGGTCCGGTATTTATTGCTAATGTTGATTGGGCTCCTAAGTCTTCTTTGTTTCAGGAACAGGTGGCTGGTGTCCCTGAGCATTGGTGGGTTCTTTGTTTTATGAATTTTGAGACTGACCCTGTTCAGGCGGCTTTTTCTCCAAAAGATTTTGATGAGTTTTTGAGTTTGGCGTCCGAGGGCTAGTGATTTGAAGGCTCCTGGTGTGTCGTAGGGTTTGATCAGGCTCGTGGGTAGTTGGAGAGGTGGTTTGTGTGGCTCTTGTTGATCAAGACCGTGGTGGTAAGTCTGGGGCTGGTGGGGCAGGTGTGGCTAGTCCGCGGGTGCGTAAGATTTTTATGCGGTGTGTGTGGACTTTTTGGGTTGTTGTTTTTGCTTATTACTTTGGTGATATGTATTTTTATCGGACGGTTGATTGTACTGTTGTGGGTGCTGAGGCTGTCAGTGGTGGGGGTGGTTTGCGGTCTGCTGGTTCGCGTCAAAGTGTTAATACTGAGACTGAGGAGTGTGGGCTGCTTGTGTTCGTAATGATGCAGAATGAGGGTTTTGATAGTGGGCAGGATTTGGCTGATGAGTTGAATCGTCATCGGGGTGAGCGGTTGCGGTTTCGGGTGAGTTATTTGTATGTGGGTCATTATGAGGCTCGTGCTGTGGAGTTGGAAGGTTTCCCGATTCAGGAGTAAGCGTCCTTGGAGAACTCATAGAAATAATGGTAAAAGAAAAAGATTCTAAAATAAGCTAAGCAGAATTCTTCTGGTTCTTACGTTATTAGGTTTTATCGGGGGGGATGTATTTGGTTAATCCCCCCGCTTAAGGCCAGGTAAATCTCTGTACCATCTCCAGTGCCAGGGCATATCCAAAGGAAAATACGGGCTAGCAAACTTACCCTTGTCAGCTTCCTTCCCCAAAAAGAAATCCAGCAACTCCACAGCCAAAGAATGCTCCCCCACAAGCTCCAAAGCCAAAACATAATTCAAAGAATCCGGCGCAGCCGCACGCGGTAGTTCAGAACGCTTCTTCAACTCCGCCACAGCAAAATCCACCGTACACATCCGGCGCATCACATCAAACCCGCATTCTTGCACAGCTCGCAAAGGCAAACTTAAATCAAGCGCGCCCTCAGGACCATCCTGAACACTCCAAGTCCCCACCTGATCCTTCAAATCATCTGAAACATAATCATAAAGTGAGGACGGGTGCGAGACCTTCCTCGTATACATTTCAGGAGCAATCTCCTCGATGAGATTATTATGTGGGACCCAGCAAGAACCCACCTAGACCATAATCGAGGAACCGGTTCCGCTATTAGACTGAGTGGCAGTTGATGAGGTACCAAGCCAATCATCGGAAACAGGAAAGAGGTGCACTTCTATATTTTTTCGCAGTTGCATCTAGCGCGAGAAGTTCCTCGTGCCAGAGCTTTTGCACATCACCATCTCTTGCCATTGATCTTACCTTTCTGTGTATCCGTTAGGAATAAATGGTGAACCTCAATTGGATACTATAAATACACCTAAAAGGCCTCAGTAATAAACTGAGCAGGAACACTATCGGCAAGCCACACCTTTGAACCACTAGGGTAAAATGCAATACCGGCCGAAGACGCAGTAGCCGTATCAACTTCCAAAAGAACAACTTCAGTGCTATGCCTGCGCCCCACAGCAATGGCAGCCTCTTTACTTTCAGTTAGGTGAACATACTGACGGGTCATAGGTTTCAGCCCCTCCGCTTTTATACATTCCCAACTCTCTAAGCTCGTACCGTGATATAAAACTGCCGAAGGGATAGCCGGTGCCCTATCGACAGTTTGTACTGTTTGAGCAGAATGTCCATAAAGAGCACGAATCATGTCCCCCTGAATCTCATGGCGTTGCTTCTTTGCAGTACTGACCATTGAGTGCAGATCGTTTAAACTCACACCAGCATATTCAACAGAATACCTGTGGATTCCATCAAGTAAGTCAGAAATCTTAACCCACCCCTGGGTATCAGGGTTAAGCCCAAATTCCTGAGGTTCATGCCGCAGTGCATAAGAAATCAGCTTGCTGAGTTGGTTAGTTTTCATCGTTTTCTCCCGGGAAAGCAAGTAGTCTTTACAGTTATTCTGAACCTCCTATCACAAATCACACAAAGTATTTCACTCTTAATGGTGGGGAACCAAACTGCATTCTACTCATATAAAAACCAACAAAACCACCGCCCCTAAACACCACAACGCTCCCGAAAAGCAACCACAAAATCAACAAAATACGGCCGCTGAAACCTCACTTCCTCAGCAGCATGCCGAGCCTCAAACTCATCCAGCCACCCCAAAGCATCCTCCCTCAAACCAGCAAGCTCAAGAGCCAACACATAACTAGCCCACCACCGAACACTACCCGCATTAGGATTACACCCCCCACCGGCCCAAAACATCCAAGGTGTACTCCACCGAACACATCTTCCGCATATGAGGCACACCCTGCTCCACCAAACACGTCACAGGAGCCGACAAATCAATCGGCCCATAAGGACCCTCCTGAATATCCCATTCAACACCCAAACGCTCACTCCGCAAAGGATCAATCTCAAACAAAGCCTCACCAAAAACCGGCTCCCCCTTTTGCTCCACCAAAAAGGGCGCCACCTCACGAGCCAACTCCGTAAAAGGATGCCACACAACACCAATAGTCACATCAACAGAGGAACCAGTCCCATAATTAGAACTCGTAGTCAACCCAACAAAACCTGACCATTCCTCATCAAAAAAGTACTGGGCATCCCTACCCACCTTCTTAAAACCCAACTGGGCTAGCTCAGCATGCCACAGCTTTTGCACATCACGATCTCTTGCCATACAAACCACCCTACCTAAACACCACAACGCTCCCGAAACCCCACCACAAAATCAACAAAATCAGAATCCTGAAACCTCAACTCCTTAGCAGCATGCCGCACCTCAAACTCACCCAACCACCCCAAAGCCTCCTCCCTCAAACCAACCACCTCAAGAGCCAAAACATAACTAGCCCACCACCGAGCACCCCCAATATTAGGATTACACCCACGCCACCTCAAAACATCCAAGGTGTACTCCACCGAACACATCTTCCGCATATGAGGCACACCCTGCTCCACCAAACACGTCAAAGGAGCCGACAAATCAATCGGCCCATAAGGATCCTCCTGAATATCCCATTCAACACCCAAACGCTCACTCCGCAAAGGATCAATCTCATGCAAAGGCTCAGCAAAGACAGGAGTCCCTTTAGGAGACAACACATAAGGCGCCACCTCACGAGCCAACTCCGTAAAAGGGTGCCATATAACCCCAAGAGACACCGACACAGAGGAACCGGCCCCGTAATTCGAACTGGTAGTCATCCGAACACAGGAGGACCACTGATCATCAAGTCGATAATGAGCATAATTACCCACCTTCTTAAAACCCAACTGGGCTAGCTCAGCATGCCAGAGCTTCTGCACATCACGATCTCTTGCCATTATGTTCCTTACCTTTCTGGGTATCCGTCAAGACACCAGCCACAGGTCTGCCAATTAATTAGTATATATCCGCTTCCCAATCACCCCGTTCTAAAAAGTGCTCAAAGGCATCTCTTAACCATTCATGAAAAGTCAGGTAGATTCTTTTATTATTTTGCTCCCAGCCAGGCGAAGCATAATCATGAATAATACAAATATAGTTATTGTTTTGAACATCAAAACAGGCCACATCATCTAAATCTTCTCGCATTGCGAAGGGAACTAGAGTGCGCTGAGGGTACCTTTGTTTGATTCCCTCAAACTTTTGCTGCAACCTATCACCTGTAAGGATCGTCCACGGCTCAAATTCGAGAGCCTCAATTTCCACAAGACGTTTCAGCTGCCCAGGGTACTGAAACCCCAGAGGTAAAAGTGAAGAAGTGAGTAGTGTTTTTTCTTGCATTTTCTATCACCTTATCTATGAGTTCAATCTAGGTAATTCGGCGAGCGAGCTGTATCTATTCCTGCTCTCTCCTCTTCAAAGAGTAAAGAAAGAGGGTTTCGCTAAATCGCCAACACAGGTAAAATGAAAGGAGCTGATAAATACCTCCTCTCCTTGCTCGCCCACAATAAAAAGCTTAAGCGTACGGTATTTTGGACCTAATAAAGAATCAGTAAGTGAATATAATCTTTCATGTGAAATTTCCATAATCTTAGCCAATTCCTTGATACCAGCTTCCTTGCCCAGCAATGGCTGTCTCTTATCCACTAGCACTATCACACCCATAATATCTTCGTCTTCACTCCAATCTAAATCGCCCAAACACTCAATAAGGGCATCCCAATTACCCCCATAGTAGACTGGGAAATCAATCATGTCACCTATAAGGAGACACAGCTCTTTCTCATTCAAAATCTCTAGACCACAGAGGTCTGCCACTAAACATCTTATTGATTTTTCATATGATATAATCTCATCTTTTTCAAATTTATTAATCGAAAATATTTGGAACTTGGGAGTATTTTCAAAGTATTTTATCTCTTTATTATTCATAATTATCACCTTGTTGAATGATAACAAAATATTCGTAACGGTTCTTCGTATAGTAAGCTGAGCCATCTGATCTAGTAACTAAACAATACAAAGACGTCAGTGGTGTCCGTTTGTAAACTAGAGGGTAGGTTGTTATTTACAAGACTGGGTTTTCTACCCCATCAATCAGACCCCGGTTTACCTCTGCATCGACAGGAGCACGCCAGAGTAAATTCCCCTTGTCATCAAGGATGCGCCAGGCCCAGACAGGTTCGCTCGAACCAACTTGCCTCAGCGTCATAGAAGAAAAGTTAAGAGAGCACCCATAAAAACCCAAATCATTAGTATTGGTAAACCTCTCTAAAACTTCCCCCATGTGCAATTTGCGCGAACCTATCAACACACTCATCTGTATCACCAGCGACCAATAATTAAATTTCCGTATACAATGCCTAAGAATCATAGAACCATAGATGCAAATCCTGCGAATCTAAAGTTTTTAAAGAAATATCCAGAATCTCGTGGACCTTTTCATTGTGAACACACAAAGATGTAACTGATGCCCCTATCAACTGAGAATGCAATCCAATTGGGGGACATGAAATTTCTTTCGAACCTGCATCCCAGCTACAAAAATTTGTTTTTTCTTCAAGAGCTCGATCCGGGTCAATTCGACCTATCATAATTCGAGAGTTTTCATCTGTGATGCGCAGTGCCCAGTGAGATTCAAACTCGTCAGACGAGGTAACAGAACGAATGCTTCCTCCATCTTCTAGTAGCTAAGTAGCGTCATATCAGTAAGAACCTTCGTGAAACTATCAGCATTCGTATGACCAACGGCCACGTCATCTTTGTTCATTGTCCAAGCTTTTTGAGCCAAAGGATAGTCGTGGGGAATTAGCTGGGGAGAAAGGTTCTGCAGTTTTGCTTGGGACGGTGCTAATGCAGGTAAATTTCCATATACACCTGACCCGAGAGCCTTCTGCCCAGAAGACGCGGTTTCCCTTAAGGAACTTAGAGCGCCCTTCTCGACCCTCTCAATGCCTTTCTTTCAATTACTGGTCCGATACGGGTGGCCAGCTTACAGCATCTTCCGGGTCAGCTGTCAAATGATAAACCACCCTGAAGCCACAACTCATGATCGTTCCACGACAGCCACTCAACTTCCACCTCACCGCAGCTCAAATACCAGGGGGCGTTCTCGTCCTCACACAACAACTGCAACCGGGCCCCATCATCTAAGACAAAAACAGGGTCAAAAGCAGAGCCGTCCGCACAAACATCAACAATCAAGCGACCAGTCAGGACCTGTAGCAGAGAGTCATAGGTATTGCGGACAAACTCACCGGCATAACCCGACGGCATGAACAGAAAATCACAATCGATACTCAGCAACCACTCACATACCCCGGACAAACCAACTATCCTTGCGTTAAAGCAACCATCAGTTTCAACAGAAGCAACTGAAACAGGTAAGGTAGACCGCACCGCTTGATATAAACCGGTGTCTAACTCAGCAACCATATTGCTCTTTCACCACCTACACCATTGGGTTTGAGTACTCGATAAGTACCCCACGATTCTGAAAATACCCCGGGGCATACATATCTATGCCAAGAGCCCTCATATACCCGTGCAACGTCTCACTCGTGAAGCGTTTTTTGATGGAACGTTGCTGGTAGAGAGATGTATCTTCAAAGGGCAACGGCTCCCCCAGATTGTCAAAATCCCAGCGACGCTCACTTTGTTGCGATGCCGCTATGAGCCTTTTCTTTCTGGTGCCCTGCTCGTAGTAGTGGTAGATAAGTTGACGGCTTTCATAAATACGAATGGAATAGTCCCCGCTTGGTGCAGGTATATCCACAGCATTGAGATGCGGGCAAGCAATCTGCGCCCCCACATAGCGAACAGCGTTATAGTCCATCACTGGGAATCTGTTGGTGAAGGCACCGACCCACTGGCAGTCTGCACTGGGAAGTAGCAATATTTTATTGTCGTTGATGCGTCTGAGCGGATTAAGAAATGTTCGGGTTATATCAGGGAAGCTCCCTGCAACATCACTTGATGTAACGATATAACCCAGCTTTTCTCTGTACCATTCCGTCCAGGTCTGTTCAACTGTTTCGAGATTGCTTTGAATGAAACCAGTAACGAATAGGGTGGGGTTGTAGTCCTCGGTAATTATTAAATCTTGTTCCACATGAACCTGACTTTCAAACGAGCATGGGGCGCGGGGCTAAACACAGTAGCTTACTGGTGCTTACTGATAAAATGCCCTGCGCTACTTGTCACGGACCAACCGCCTGTAACAGGATAGGCCCCTCCAACAGTAGAACCCACAAATTGATCCACTCGTACGCCACCCTCAAATAGCAAAGACGGCTGGACTAAATCATCTGGACCGGTAAATCCAACTAAACAGCGACCCTTCAAAATATAGTACATCTGCGAAAACTCCCGATCATAAATATCCTCAAGGAAATGTTGCGAAGCCCATACGCCCCGTGTGTAACTCACACTCCACGGATTCTCAACCATTATCTTCGCCCCGTTCTCAAGCACAATCATGAGAGCATATGCAGCAACTAAAGGTTCCTTGTTTGCAGGGCACCGGACCTCCACCACGGTAGAACCCACAGCTGCAACAAGCGCAGGATCAGAAACATCCAACACGCCATCAAATGGGTTCAAAGAGGAGGTAGTCAATTCTAGAGGGAGATGCTGTTCACGCATTTGGTAGGGGAAACTATTGGATATTCCTCGGGTATGAGGTCCAAAGGTCCACTGTACAGAGTTCCCCATGGAGGAACCATATTCATCACCAGTCGTTTTGAATCGAACTATAAAACCGTTATCAAAAATAAAAGTGTTGTCATATAAGTTCTCATACCCGCATATTTCCGCTATCTGGGAACCTGCTAGGTGATGGCAAGCGACTTTTAAATCATTTATATAGGAAGCAACATTAGGGTTAGCTATATCAGAACCATAAAAATCAGAACTGTAGAGAGCAGTAGGTGTAATAATCTGCCATATATCATCAGAGTAAAGCTCTAGGCTCTGACCTCGGTAATTTTTGAGGTTAATGAGAAATTCACAGGTATTGGGGTTTATTTCTGCGCTGTAGACAGTGAATGGAAAGCGGTCCTTGATAAATTGCTGGTTGAGTGCCTCGCTCCTTGCCATTGCTGGTTATTCCCTTTAAAGAAATCTAGCTTTTTTTGAGTGTCGCAGGCTTATCTTTTACCTGGATGAAACTACCGGGTTCAGCAGAACCGCTCATCCTAAACACCACAACGCTCCCGAAAAGCCACCACAAAATCAACAAAATCAGAATCCTGAAACCTCAACTCCTTAGCAGCATGCCGCACCTCAAACTCATCCAGCCACCCCAAAGCCTCATCCCTCAAACCAGCAAGCTCAAGAGCCAACACATAACTAGCCCACCACTGAGCACCCCCAATATTAGGATTACACCCACGCCACCTCAAAACATCCAAGGTGTACTCCACCGAACACATCTTCCGCATATGCGGCACACCCTGCTCCACCAAACAGGTCACAGGAGCCGACAAATCAATCGGCTCATGAGGGCCTTCCTGAATATCCCATTCAACACCCAAACGCTCACTCCGCAAAGGATCAATCTCATGCAAGAGCTCAGCAAAAACCGGCTCCCCCTTTTGCTCCACCAAAAAAGGTGCCACTTCACGAGCCAACGCTGTGAAGGGGTGCCACACAACACCGATATAAACGGAGACCGAGGAGCCGGCTCCATAATTAGAGCTCGTGCCTAAGCCCACGTACCCCGACCATTCCTCGTCAAAAGGGTACTGGGCATACCTACCCACTTTCTTAAAACCCAACTGGGCTAGCTCAGCATGCCAGAGCTTTTGCACATCACGATCTCTTGCCATTATGATCCTTACCTTTCTGGGTATCCGTCAGGGAAAAAATGGTGAACCTCTATCGGGAAGCCCTCAGTTTCTTTACCTACCTTAAGAGGGGCACCAGCTTGACGCGCCAAATCTGCCTTAGCTCCACGAGGGGTTACATTGTTCTCCAGGAAATGAGGATAAGCCTCCAGCTGGTTGGTCGTAAATTTCGCTTTAGGACCCAGCTTAGCCTCAACCCCAAAAATGGTACCATCCGGGCGGGCAGCCACAGCGTCCAATCGAACTCTAGTAGAGCCAATATCCGGTACATCCACATCAAAAGTAACCTCAGTAGACAAGATACGATCACCGCGGGCTTCAATATCTTTGACTGCTAGCTTTGTGCCCAGCTTCCCTTTCTCATATGCAGACATACCAGCCAAATCAAGACCCGGATCCAGCACAGGGTTAGAGGATAAGTACTCTAACTTTCCCGGAGAATATCCACCACTTATGGGAATCCCAGAACTAATATTTCGCTGTGCAGAACTCTCCGCAACCTGCTGCACAGCACGAGTAGAAACGCTATCGGTTGCTGCCCTCGAGGTCTGAGAAACCACTGAATCAGCAGCCTCACCCACCAGCTTCTTGCCCGCAGACGAAGGCCCCGGCAAAACAGCCGCCACAGCAGCAACAGTCACATCACCCAACAAACCAGACACATTATGAGGCCCCGGCTGCCTCATATACGAATAAACCGCAGAACCAGCCCCACATACAGTCTGAATCGCAGGGCCACCCGGCACCATATCCAAAGCAAGTTGCACAGGATCAACCGAACCGGTAATAGCCTTCTGCACACCCACAGAAATACCGCCCTGAACCAGCATCAAACCAACAGGGCCACCAACACCGGTAGCCATCAAAACACCACCGGCAATCACCATACCGGCAACCGCTAAATACTCCCAGTTATCCCCTAGAAAATCACCAGCATCAGCCAGAACACCCTGATGAGCCTTCTGGTAGTCCGCTAGTTCAGCATCGGTAATAGGCCGCAAACCCCACGGGTCCACCTGATTCACCGGATTATTACCCGCAAAGGAATACGGGTTAGAACCCCAGGCGGCACCAGCCACAGGAGCCAAAGGATCAACACTCAAGAATGAAGCCGTACCCGGGTCGTAGCCACGGGCACCCATCAACTCCACACCGGCAACAAGAGGCACACCATCAGCGCTGAGACCAAAACCAGCAAGCAACCCGCCCTCACCAGAGGTATCGGGGCCAGCCCCGGGAACAGCGAAAGGATCCACCTCATCCGTCGAACGAGTCAAACGCCAACCGGTCGCAGGTGCAAGCCCCAAAGACTCACCAGCAACACTGACCAGCGTGGGAACCGGGGCGGTAGAATCCCAGAACAAATCAATACCGTCAATCTGAGCGATCTCACCCAGAGCATCGACCCTTATTGAATGTGCTATCGACTCCCCAGCACCCGTACTAACCCGAATACCTTCCAGATAGCCGGCAGGACCATAGGCAAACTCACGCACCGAACCATCGGGGTCAGTCTCCCGAACACGCCGCCCCAAACCGTCATACACGAACTCCCGAACCAGACCGTCGGAGCCAGTCACACTCACAAGTTGCGAAGCCGCATCGTAGGCTAAAACCTGATCAGTACCATCAGCACCCACAGTTCGAACCAGACGCCCACACTCGTCATACTCATAACGCACAGACTCTCTACCGGTAGTCGAGCTATGAACAGACACAAGCTGCGATGCGTCATCGTAACCGTAGTTTGCGTAGGTGCTCGTTCCATCAACGGCGATTCTTTCAACCCCTGCAACACGCCCAAACTCGTCACGGGAAATCGACGTTTCCTGAGCAACCTTGCCCTGGCCGTCCACCAGACGGTGAGCAACCACAGCACCGTTAGCGTAAGTCCACTGTGATACTAGATCCTCAGTCGCTGTAGAAACTACACGCGACGCAACATCGTAGTTATAAACAACCCTTCTGCCGTCTGAATCAGCAACACTTTCCAGGCGACCCGCACCATCGTAGGAATACTCAACAGACCCACCAACAGGATCAACCCTAGACAGTAGCTTGCCAGCCACATCATAGGACCAGCGCATCGTCGATTCGCCACGCGAACGTGAAAGAAGCCTGCCCACACGGTCATACTGCAACTCGTGCACAGTCTCGCTGTCACCCAAATACTCGTGAACGCGCACCTTACGCTGAGCAAAGTCACGCTCAACCGAAGAAACCAAACGCCCATTGACGCTCATTGAGGTTTCACGGCCCTCAGAGTCATAGGTCCAGCTAGTAACCCGGCCCGTAGGATCGGTCTGAGAAAGCTGATGCCCAGCCGCATCGTAGGTAGCCTGTGTAACACGCCCCAGAGCATCGGTCACAGAATCGACCTTATCCAACTGCGTGTAAGTACGGGTTGTTACACCCCCAGCAGGGTCAACCATACGCACCATACGGCCACGCAGGTCATACTCATACCGGGTGCGCCCACCCAAGCCGTTAATGGCCTGCACCAGTTGACCGGCAGCATCGTACTTGAAGCGGCGAATACCGAATGAGCCATCTTGCATAAAGGTCAGACGGCCACAGACATCGTAGCCGTAACGTGCTACTCCCCTACCCGGGCTTACAGCCCTGACCAGGCGACCGCAGGCATCGTACTCATACTCTGAGCGCTCACCAGCAGGGTTAACCTTAGCAACCACACGGGAGTCAGCGTCGTAAACCAACTCAGTCACAGCGCCCGATGCATCAATATAACGGTAAGCACGACCAGCATCGTCATACTCGTAGCTCACACGGGCGCCATCGGGGTTAATGACCGCAACCAAACGACCCGCAAGGTCATACTCGCACCGAGTCAGAGCACCCTCACCATCGACCAGCTCAACGGGATTACCAGCAAGGTCGTAGGAAGTCAGCTCAACAGAGCCATCCAAATTTTCGCGCTTAACCGGCCGACCATACGCATCGGTAGTAATCGTAGCGGTGCCAAAAATATCATTCAGCGTAATCCGCTGGTCAGCACGGTCAAGGCTCGCCGTAACCCGGTTACCCAAAGGGTCAACAGTCGCAGCAAGCTGACCGGTCTGATCGTATTCACGGCTCCACACAGAACCCGCAGGGTCCGTAATCGCCACCAGCCGTGAAAGGCTGTCATGCTCAAAGCCCCAGGAGGCCCCGTCAGGCAAAATAGCCGCAGAGACGTTACCCATATCGTCAAACTCACGTGACACCGACCGGCCCAGCGGGTCAATAGTCTGGGCAACCTGGCCGTGCGCACCGTAGCGCATAGAAGTACGCTCACCCGCAGGGTCCACGATTGCTACCAGACGGCCCGCAGTATCGTACTCGTAGCGGTGAGTTGCGCCATCAGGGTCAACCTTACCCACCACCTGACCGGCGGCATCATAGGTAAAACGCGTCTTATAGCCACCCGGCGAAATAGCCTCAACAGCACGCCCAGCCTGGTCATAGACCATACGCGCAGTATCACCGTAGGCATTCGTTACGCTCGTCAGGTCACCGAAGGAATCGTAGGTAAAACTCAAGGGCACCCCGGTCGGCCCAACAACCCCAGTCAAAAGACCGGACTCCCAGGTCAAATGGGTGATACCGCCCAGTGCATCGCGAATCTTGCAGGGGTTACGGTCCTGCCCCTCATAGGAGTAGGAAATCAGACCACCGGTGGTAGTCACAACATCGGTGATACGGTCCTGCTCATCCCAGGCAAAAGTAATGTCAGAACCCTCTGGTGTTACTGTGCGGGTTCGCCGTCCACGCTTATCATAAGCATGCACGGTCATTGAACCGTCGCGTTCAGTAACAGAGACAAGGTTACCCTTGCGGTCATAAGACATCGACTGCCGATGGTCGTGAGCATCAATAACGCCCACCAACCTACCCTTGGCATCTGAAATCCAAGAGTTAGACCGCTGGCCATCTTCATCAGCCACAACGGTAACTCGGCCGGGCAGGTAGGAGAACCTGACTAAACGACCGTGCGGGGTCTTCTGGCTAATAACCCTGCCGTACTGGTCATACGTATTGACGACTTCCTGAACGCCAGCGGCATCAGCCACCACTTCAATAAGACCCTGCTCATTGTGCATGTAGCGGCGGTGGTAGTTACTACCCTTAGCCTCGGTCAGCAAACCAGCTGCGCTGTAGGAATACTCAATCCTTCGCCCATCAGAGCTGGTTGCAACAGCGACCTTGCCATCTACATATTCAAAAGAGATAACCCTGCCGCGCTCATGCCTTAGGGCAGTAATTTCGCCCTGGCGATCACGGTCAACATAGACTCCCGTTCCCGGCCCCTGAGCAGAACCAAGCCAGTCACCCGCAGCAGTGAAGAACCACCCGGAACCGGTATTATTGGCAACAACCCAGGCGACCCGACCGCTCAGAACCTCAGGTATCAGAACGGTACTTGCATCTGCTACCGGTACAAGCCAAAAGTTCTCGTCAGCACAGGGTAAGAAGCCCTCCCCCGACCGCGCAAAAGAAATCTTTCTGCCATCGTGCATAGCCCAGGTTGCCTGCTCATCATCAAAGATAAGAGCAGTATCGAGCACAGAGCTCCACCCAGGGCCAAAAACCCCGCCCGTCTCACCGCGCGAGTTATACATACGGGTAAGCGCTAGAGCCGAGCAAGCACCCGCAAAAGAAAGATCATTCTCCGGTTCAATAAAGTTACCGTTACCGGTATTAACCGGGTCAAGCGTGTACCCGCTAGTTGGTTGACCGCCAACAGCGGAAGGGTTTACCACAGTCATATCTTCACGGATCGCTGATACACCTGCGTTATTAAGTGCCGTAGCCAGAGCAGAATCAGCTAGTGGGACGGGGTGACCCGCGTGCGCCCCTGCGTCCTCAAAAGCTTGAGCAAGCGTGTGAGCCCACCTAATATCTTGAGCGTTCTTCTCAAGCCAGATATCAATAGCTCCAATAGCACCAGCCGCATCGAGGGAACCGTAGTTGCAGCTCCCCTGAAAATCCGCATAAGCAGTATCCAGGGATGTTTTCTTACCCTTGACCTCTGTATCCAGCGGTTCCAAGCCGGTACTGAAAGCCCTGAGATTTTCAGGAATAGCGGATGTTGTGCCCCCGCCGCCCCTACCGTTGCCAGGGCTGGGTGTTTGACGCGGGGTATTATCCGGAGTCGGAGCACTCTTGTTGATGGGGGTTGATGGTGGGCCCACTGGGGGTTCAGGTGCGCCAAAAATGTTGTCGTAGGCCTCCTTGAGCCCCCCCAAATGTATCTTTAAGGCGCTTCTGCTCAGCGATGAACTCGCGTGCAAGGCGGCGACGTTCGTTCTCTTCTTTTGCCCTTTGAACAAGGTCGTCCACCAAGCCAACAGCATTACTCAGTGCCGTAGCGATCTCATCTGCATCGCTGGCAGCTGTCTGGGCATTGGAAGCAAAAAGTTCTTCAAAGTACCCTCGAAATTCTTGCCGGGCGGTGGCGACAAGTGAAGCGCGCGAAGAAGCTTGAGTTCTTAAGAGACCCGCCGCGTTCCTCAAAGCGCTTTTGAGGGTTTCGGCGTGCCCGAAGTTAAACTCAACGTTGCCATCAATTGCACCGAGATTATCGCTCATCTTCTTCCGCTTCCTGCATCACATTATCGAACTGTTCAAAACTGCAAATATCTGCTTCACCAAGACAAACATCCACCTTTACTGATTCTACTCAAAGAGCCTCAACTGATTTCGTTGTGAAACGTTTTTTGATGGAACCAGCTCAGTTGTTTCCCCTGCTTATTCTTCATGCCCCAGTCCGAATGACCTTATACTGGGCGGCCTGGGCGACCGGGCGCAGAGTGATATGGTCCAGGTTGATGTGGTGGGGAATGTTCACCGCAAAGGTGACGGTCTGGGCTACGTCTTCGGCCAGGAGCGGTTTCTCTACTCCGGCGTAGACCTTGGCCGCAGCTTCGCCCGAGCCCAGGCGGTTGAGGGAGAATTCTTCGGTGCGAACCATTCCTGGGCGGATCTCAATCACGCGCACGTTGTTCTCTGCTTCTTCAAGACGCAGGGTTTCGGTCAGCGCGCGTTCCCCGAACTTGGCGGCGTTGTAGCCTGCTCCACCTTCGTAACCAGCTTCAGCCGCTGTGGAGGTCAGATTGAGTACGGTGCCCTGCCCGTTAGCGCGCAAGGCGGGTAGGAAGGCCTTGACCATGTTCAGTGTTCCCACAACATTGAGGTTGAACATGGACAACCAGCCGTCGGGGTCAGCATCAGCCACGGCATCCACACCCAGAGCGCCACCGGAGATATTAACCAGCGCATCGAGCTGTCCCCCGGTTTCTTCCAGAATCCGTGCGGCTTGCTCAACCACCGCGTCACGGTCAGTAATATCTAGGACCACCGGGCGCACACCGCACTGCCGGGCAAGTGCTTGGAGCCGTTCAGCGCGGCGGGCTACGGCGTAGACAGTCCAGCCGGTAGCGGCCATGAGCTGGGCTGTTGCCCGCCCAATCCCCGAGGAGGCACCGGTCACCACCGCCACTTTTCCAGCTTGAGCATCGGGGCTAAAGGGGTTAGCGGGAAGGGCCATGGGTATGCTCCTCAATCTGCGGGGTAGTTGCTTGGCACGCAAACGGTGCGGCTACCTCCATCTTACGAGCTTTGAGCGCCAAGGCCCGGGTGCATAGAGCCTCAAGACATGAGAGAATGAAAAGCATGGCTGAAATAAACCAGGGCACAGACACGCCCGCAGAACCCGCAGTAGACATTACCGTTCCCGCAAAGCCCGGCCTCGAAGGCCTCGAAAAGAAGTTCACACAGAACTGGGCCGAGCACAAGACCTACGCTTTTAACCGGGACACCACCCGCGAGCAGGTCTACTCCATCGACACCCCGCCTCCCACAGCCTCTGGCTCCCTGCATGTGGGGCACATGTTCTCCTACACCCAGACCGACGTCATCGCCCGCTACCAGCGCATGAAGGGCAAGAACGTCTTTTACCCCCTGGGCTGGGACGATAACGGCCTGCCCACTGAGCGCCGTGTTCAGAACTACTACGGGGTTCTGTGCGACCCCGCTATCCCCTACGACCCCAACTTCACCGCACCCGAGAAGCCTGCCAAGAACCAGCGTGACTGGCCGCGTATCTCACGCCAGAACTTCATTGAACTCTGCGAGATTCTTGCTGTTGAAGACGAAAAGGTCTTTGAAGAACTCTTCACCACTCTGGGTCTTTCGGTGGACTGGTCACACACCTACCGCACCATTGATGCCCACTCCCGCAAGGTCTCCCAGCTTGCCTTCCTGAACGATCTAGCCAGCGGCGATGCCTACATGGCAGAGGCCCCCACCATGTGGGATGTCACCTTCCGCACCGCGGTTGCCCAGGCCGAGCTGGAAGATAAGGAACGCCCCGGTGCCTACCACCGCATCTCCTTCCACCGCGAAAACGGCGAGAAGGTATGGATTGAGACCACCCGCCCCGAGCTGCTGCCTTCCTGTGTAGCTCTGGTGGCCCATCCCGATGACCAGCGCTACCAGCCTCTCTTTGGTACCAAGGTCACCTCCCCGCTCTTCGGCGTTGAGGTCGAGATTAAGGCGCACCCTCTGGCTCAGCCCGACAAGGGTGCCGGTATCGCCATGATTTGTACCTTTGGCGACACCACCGACGTCACCTGGTGGCGTGAGCTCCAGCTTGATACCCGCGCACTCATTGGCCGCGACGGCCGCTTCGCTTCAGAAACCCCCGACTGGATTACCAGCCCCGAGGGCCGTGAACGCTACGCCCGTATGGCCGGTGCAACCGTCTTTACCGCGCAAAAGACCGTGGTCGAGATGCTGATTGAAGCCGGCGAAATGGACGGCGACCCCAAGCCCATTACCCACCCGGTCAGGTTCTACGAAAAGGGCGACAAGCCCCTTGAAATCGTGGCCTCACGCCAGTGGTATATCCGCAACGGTGGCCGCGATGCCGAGCGCCGCGAAGCTCTTATTGAGCGTGGCCGCCAGATTACCTGGCACCCCACCTTTATGCGCTCCCGCTACGAGAACTGGGTAGAGGGCCTCAACGGTGACTGGCTCATTTCACGCCAGCGCTTCTTCGGTGTGCCCTTCCCCATCTGGTACGCCCTGGACGCCGATGGTGAGCCCAACTACGATGAGCCGATTGTTCCTAGCGCTGAGATGCTGCCGGTAGACCCCGCCTCAGAGCCTGCACCCGGTTACACCGAGGATCAGCGTGGCCTACCCGGTGGCTTTATCGCTGACCCCGATGTTCTAGATACCTGGGCTACCTCGTCACTGACCCCGCAGATTGCCACCGGCTGGGCAGTGGATCGGGAGCTGCACGAGGTCACCTTCCCTATGGATTTGCGCCCCCAAGGCCACGACATTATCCGTACCTGGCTCTTCTCCACCGTGGTTCGCTCAAACTCACTAGAGAACTCTGTTCCCTGGACCGATACCGCACTGTCAGGCTGGATTCTAGACCCGGATCGTAAGAAGATGTCCAAGTCCAAGGGCAACGTGGTTGTTCCCCATGAGGTGCTGGAAAAGTACGGTTCGGATGCGGTCCGTTACTGGGCGGCCAGCGCCAAGCTGGGTGCCGACACCGCCTACGATGAAGCCCAGATGAAGATTGGTCGCCGCCTGGCTATCAAACTCCTGAACGCTTCAAAGTTCGTGCTGGGTCTGGGGGCAACTGCTCAGTCAGTTATCACCACCCAAGCACAAGCTAACCTGCTCACCAACGAGCTGGATCGCTCCCTGCTGGCTCGTCTAGCTAGCCTGGTTGAGGAATCTACTGCGGCCTTTGAGAATTACGAGTACGCTCGTGCCCTCCAGATTTCCGAGACTTTCTTCTGGCACTTCACCGATGACTTCGTTGAGCTCATTAAGGACCGCGCTTACGGCAAGGCAGGAGACGCTGAACAGGCATCAGTTCTGTCGGCTCTTGCCACCACCTTGGACGCTCTGCTCCGTATGTTTGCGCCCTTCCTACCCTTCGTGACCGATGAGATTTGGTCCTGGTGGAGGGCAGGCTCGGTGCACCGTGCGCCCTGGCCTACCACTGCCGGTTACGCGAAACTTGCCAAAACCGCTGACGCAGAGATTCTGCCCACCGTGGCGGCCGCTCTTGGAGGGATACGCAAGGCTAAGAGTCAGGCCCAGGTCAAACAGCGTACTGAAGTTGAGTCAGCAGTAATTACCGGTTCTCAGCAGTCTATCCAGCGCCTCAAGGCTGGCCTAGCAGACCTGAAGGCAGCCGGAAATGCTCACCAGCTCACTCTGCAGGTTCAAGACGCTCAAGCCGAACTAGAGATCAGCCAGGTCAAGCTCAGGGCAGAAGAAGAGAGGGCTTCCTAGCCTTCCTTACCTGCCCTGAACGGCTTACCCCCTGAGAGAGGCCTAGCTCATTCACCCGGGCTAGGCCTCTCCTTTACTACCCTGACACTAGACTGGACTGATAGACCTATGAACTCTGATCCCAATTACCCGCGATACCGGGGCAATACCTCGCCCGAAAAGATCAAAAGCTACCTGCAATTTCAAGCAGATAGGCGGGTATTCTCGGGTGCCCTGGACAAGCTCTATTTCATTGGAGCTGGTCTGGCCTCAATTTGGCTGGCCATTGTAGCCCTCATAGAAGCCAGCACCCATTCCTGGTGGGCTATCCCCCTGATCATTGTCTTCTGGGGTATCTGTGCTTATTTCACCTTGCCGCGTTTTCACCGAATCATGACCGATATTTATGTGCCCAGCTACTTTATCGGTCGTGCTCGGACCGGTGACGGCCTTTTGGGAGACCCTATTAACATAGGTATCAGAGGGGAAGAAGCAGATATCCACCGCGCCATGACCCAGGCAGGCTGGCATCAGGCAGAGCCTGTCACGTTAGCATCCTCCTGGCGTATTATTCGCAATACTCTCACGAGAACTCCCTACCCCACTGCACCGGTTTCCCCTCTCTATCTCTTTAACCGCAAAGAGGATTTCGCCTACCAGCAAGAGGTTGATGGGTCGCCCCAAAAACGACACCATGTACGTTTCTGGAAGGCCCCTCAGGGGTGGAAGCTGCCCGGCGGTGCCTCAGTTGATTGGCTAGCTGGCGCAACCTTCGACAGGGCCGTCGGACTTTCCCTTTTCACACTCCAGGTCACCCATAAGATTGATGCAGACACTGATAAGGAACGAGATTATGTAGTAGAAACTGTCGCCTACTGCAACCCCCAGACTCAGGTTGAGGTCATCAAGGATTTCTCTACCGGCTACCACTCCCGTAACGGTGGTGGGGATGATATCCTCACCGACGGTAACCTCCCCATCTTGGAACTTGCTCAGCTTCAGCCCTCACCAGCAGAAAACTCAGACCTTAGCCCAGAAAAGCTCAGAGGCCACCGGCCCGCCTGGGAACTGGTCCAAGAAGCACCGCCCAGCGTCTGGGTAGCTGCACTCTTTGTGGGCATTCTGGCGATGTTCCAGTTAGGTATTAACCTCTGGCAAATCTCTCGGGGCGATTTTTTGAGTTTGGAGAATAGCCTAACTGGGGATGAACTAGCCCATATCTCTAATGCTATGACTATAACCCAGTGGACTCTTAGCGGGTTGCTGATCCTCATTACTGTGACTCAGGTCTTCCTCTGTATCCAAGTAATTCGTGGCAGCCAGCGATCACGAAAAATAATCCTGGCACTTCTGAGTCTCTCATTCGTAGGTACAGCGCTCTCGGTCTCGGCTGGATCAGCCGAAGGCGGAAACCTCTATGCCGTCTTTATTATTATGGCAAGCCATGTTTTTGCCATGCTGGAGTTTACTTCTGATGGAGCGGTTAACTACACCTACAATGCCACCGCCAAAAACCAGGCTCGCGCACAAAAGTAGCTAGCAGGCATAAGCAAAGCCCCCGGAGCAGGTTCCCTTCAAGGGACCCTCCGGGGGCTTCACTCTAGTTCTCTGCTCTAGCTGCGAAGATGGGACCCACTGTTCTGGGTCGCTTAATTTCAAAGAAACCGGGGTAAGAGGCTAGTGCTACAGCCCCATCAAAGACCTTAGCGGCTTCTTCACCGGTGGGGGCAGGGCTCATGACCGGACCAAAGAAGGTCACGCCGTTAATGCTGATCAGCGGCACACCGATGTCATCGCCACCGGCGGCTTCGAGGCCCGCACGGGTTGAGTCGCGCATGAACTCATCGTATTCTTCAGTGAAAGCAGCCTGCGCAAGTTCAGAGGGCAGGCCAACAGTTTCCAGAGCCTTAGTAATGGCGTCAGCGTAGAGTTCACCGCCCTTGTTCTGCTGGTGGTGGATCTCCTCCCCCAGGGCCGTGTAGAGCGCATCAACCTCGGCCTGCGAGTACTTCTGAGCGACGGCAGTAACTACACGGGCCGGGCCCCAGGCCGTTTCCATGTGTGCCTGGTAGTCAGCAGGCAGGTCACGCCCCTCATTGAGAACAGACAGAGAGAAGGGATGCCAGGTGACCTCAACATCGCGCAGGCCCTGGACCTCTTTAATCCAACGGGAGGTCATCCAGCACCAGGGGCAGGTGGGGTCAAACCAAAAATCAACTTTGTTCTCAGCCACAGGGGCTCCTTTCAGAGAAAGCTGTGCTTTTGCACCGAAATACTGTCACCAGCAAAACACCCCACTCCGGGATACTATTCCCGGAGCGGGGCTTTTCTTAAGCGCTCTTCTTTTCCACCGAATTATCAATGACGAGAATCGGGTCTTTATCGCCGGTGACAACATCGGCATCGATAATGACCGCCGATACGTCACTACGGCTGGGTACATCGAACATGACCGGTTGCAGAATAGACTCCATGATGGAACGTAAACCGCGAGCACCGGTGTCGCGTTCAACAGCCTGGCGGGCAATGGCGGCAATGGCGCCGTCCTCAAAAATCAGTTCAACACCGTCAAGGGCGAACATACGTTTGTACTGCTTGACCAGAGCGTTCTTGGGTTCGGTCAGAATCCGTTTGAGGTCGCTCTCGGTCAGCTTACCCAACGTAGCAAGCACTGGCAGGCGGCCAATGAACTCAGGGATCAGACCAAATTTCAGTAGGTCTTCGGGCATGAGCTTAGTGAGGATATCGCTCTCCTTGGCGGCCTGCTCAATCGAGGCACCAAAGCCAATACCCTTGCGGCCTACCCGCCCACCTACTATCTCTTCGATACCGGCAAAAGCACCGGCCACGATAAAGAGGATATTGGAAGTGTTAATCTTGAGGAATTCCTGCTGAGGGTGCTTACGACCGCCCTGTGGAGGCACCGATGCATCCGTACCCTCAAGGATTTTAAGGAGTGCCTGTTGCACCCCCTCACCCGAAACGTCTCGAGTGATGGAAGGGTTATCTGCCTTACGGGAAATTTTATCGATTTCATCAATGTAGATGATGCCGCGCTGGGCTTTTTGAATGTCCCCATCGGCGGCCTGAATTAGCTTGAGCAGAATGTTCTCAACGTCTTCGCCCACATAACCAGCCTCCGTGAGTGAGGTCGCATCGGCAACCGCAAAAGGCACGTTGAGTTTTTTGGCCAGGGTCTGGGCCAGGTAAGTCTTGCCGGAACCTGTCGGGCCAACCAGCAGAATATTGGACTTAGCAATCTCAACGTCTTCACCGTCAGTAGCCAAAAGCTCCTTAGCCTCAAAAGCTGAGCTTTCTTGCGCCCGAATACGCTTGTAGTGGTTGTAGACCGCTACAGACAGGGCACGCTTAGCGGCCTCCTGCCCAATGACGTACTCCTGGAGGTGGTCAAAGATCTCACGGGGGTTGGGGAGTTCTTCAGCAGACCCTAGACCCTTGACCTCGGTCAGTTCCTCTTCAAGAATCTCGTTGCACAGCTCAATACATTCATCGCAGATGTAGATATTGGGGCCAGCAATCAGCTTACGAACCTGCCGCTGATTCTTGCCACAAAATGAACATTTGGGAAGAGTGGTGCTATCGCCTAGACGAGCCATACCCCTACCTTTCTTTGGGTTCCACTACATAATCTACCCTGAAAAATTAGCCAGCCCAATTGTGTGACGTTTAAGGAAAGATGACGAAACAATGACATCTGTGTTCTCACAGATATCACCCCGACTCGATAATCCATATAAAACGCCGCCATCGGCTCTCTACTCTCGTGGAGCAGAACCAAAGGCGGCGCCAATACCCAACGGTTTGGGGTATCTATCTAGTCGTGCTTCTCAGCAGTGTTGAATGCCGGCTTATTGGCCTTGCGTGACTCAAGCACCTGGTCGACGATGCCGTACTCCAGTGCCGCTTTAGCGGTCAGAATGTTGTCACGTTCAATCGACTTATCGACCTCTTCAAAGGTCTTACCGGCGTGCAGAGCAAGAGTCTGGGCAGTCCACTCACGCATGCGCATTACTTCGTTGGCGTGAATCTCAATGTCTGATGCCTGGCCGCCCTGCTGACCCGATAGCGCAGGCTGGTGAATCAGTACGCGGGCGTTGGGCAGGGCAAGACGCTTACCGGGGGTACCGGCTGCCAGCAAGACAGCGGCGGCTGATGCGGCCTGACCCAGGCAGACAGTTTGAATCTCGGGGCGGATGTACTGCATGGTGTCGTAGATTGCAGTCATCGCGGTGAAGGAGCCACCGGGTGAGTTGATGTAAAGAGTGATGTCACGGTCAGGATCCTGGGACTCAAGAACCAGGAGCTGGGCCATGATGTCATCGGCTGAGGCATCATCGACCTGAACGCCCAAGAAAATGATGCGGTCTTCAAAGAGCTTGGCGTAGGGGTCCTGGCGCTTGTAGCCGTAGGGGGTACGCTCTTCAAAGTTGGGGAGCACGTAGCGGTCGGTGGGCATACCGGCCGGGGCGGTAGATGAGGGGAGGTGAATCATTCGGTTTCTCCTAGAAAGTCTTGCGTGGCCGGTTTACTTGTCGGTGGCGCTGGTGGCCGGGCCAATTTTGTCCAGAATCTTGTCGAAGAAGCCGTAAGCCAGGCCTTCTTCTGCGGTGAACCAGTTATCACGGTCGTTATCGCGCAGGATGGTTTCTACGGTCTGGCCGGTGCGCTCTGCGGTGATTTCGCTCAGTCGCCTCTTCATATCCAAAATGAGCTGGGCCTGGGTGCGAATATCTGATGCGGTACCACCGATACCGCCGGAGGGCTGGTGCATAAGGATACGGGCATTAGGGGTGGCGAAGCGCTTGCCGGGTGCCCCTGCTGTGAGCAGGAACTGCCCCATTGAGGCGGCCATGCCGGTCACAACGGTGACAACGTCGTTGGGGATAAGCTGCATGGTGTCGTAGATAGCCATGCCTGCGGTTACAGAACCACCCGGTGAGTTGATGTAGAGGTAGATATCGGCCTCGGGGTCCTCAGCCGAGAGCAAAAGGAGCTGGGAGCAGATACGGTTGGCGTTGGAATCGCGTACTTCTGACCCCAGCCAGATAATGCGCTCTTTGAGTAGACGGTTATAGATATAGTCGTCCTGGCTCCCCATGGGTGTTTCCATGGCGGGGGCCTGGTGTGCTTCAGGAAGGGTGAAGGACATTGATTCCGCTCCTTGTGTCGGTGGCGGCGGCCGCAGACTGCGGGCACCAAAGAATTGCTTGACATTCAGGTTATCGCTTTTGGGCACTGGCGTGAGCACAAAAGAGCCTCAGTTCGCTGATGGCATGTTAGGGCAAACGGTCTCTTAGCCTGCCCAGCCCAGCGAAGGAGACAGAAAAAAGGCCCCACCTAGCCTTAGCTGGGCGGGGCCTTGTACTAAAGCACCAAGGTCGGTGCAGGCTAGTACTTACTGCTGGCCATCATTGTCGTTAAGGAATGATGAGAGGTCAACAGCCTTACCGTCTGCGTCAACAACCTCAGCCTTAGCCAGAACAGCGGCCAGAGCCTTGGAGCGGCGAACTTCGCCAACGATCATGCCGGACTGGCCTGAGCCGTCAAGCATCTGAGCGAACTGGTTGGGGTCCATACCGTACTGCTGGCTCATGGTGATGATGTAGTCGATCAGCTCGGACTGCTCAACAGAAACTTCTTCCTTCTCGGCGATTGCGTCGAGAATGATTTCGTTCTTGAAGGCACGTTCGGTGTTCTCACGAACCTCAGCGCGGTGCTCTTCGGTGTCGTGGTCAGCTTCCTGGCTGGGGGTCTTGAAATGCTGCTCCAGCTGGTCTTCAATAACCTTCTCGGGAACGGGAACTTCTACCAGTTCAACCAGCGAGTCAAGAACCTTATCACGCGCTTCTGCGCCCTGCTCGGCAACCTTGGAGTCAGCGGCCTGCTTCTTCAGGTCTTCCTTGAGCTCTGCAATGGTATCGAATTCGGAGGCCAGCTGAGCGAAGTCGTCGTCTGCCTCGGGCAGTTCGCGTTCCTTAACAGCGGTGACAGAAACCTTGACGGTTGCCTCTTCACCAGCGTGCTCGCCACCGGCAAGCTTGGTCACGAAGGTTGCATCTTCACCAGCAGACAGGCCAAGAACAGCTTCATCCAAGCCCTCCAGCATGGTGCCGGAGCCTACCTGGTAGGACAGGTCGTTGGCAGCGTCAACTTCTTGGCCATCGATTTCAGCGGCGATGTTAATGGTCAGGAAGTCCTGGTCAGCGGCGGGGCGCTCAACAGCCTTGAGGGTACCGAAACGGCCACGCAGGGCATCGAGTGCCTTCTGCTCGTCTTCTTCAGTAACTTCTACGCTTGCAACCTCAACCTTGATGCCTGAGTAGTCAGGCAGTTCAATTTCGGGGCGAACGGTAACCTCTATAAGGAGCTTGAGGTCCGCTTCACGGTTGCCCTCTTCGGGCTTTGCAATGATGTCCAGTTCGGGCTGAGCCAGGGGTGTGAGCTCGTTCTCAGCCAGAGCCTGGGAGTAGTAGCTGTTCAGCGCTTCATTCAGAGCGTTCTCAACAACAAAGTCGAAGCCAGCACGCTGATCAATCAGAGCCTTAGGGGTCTTGCCCTTGCGGAAACCAGGAACTGAAATCTGGTTAGCCAGTGACTTGTAGGTGCGGTCAAGGTAGGTCTTGAACTCAGCGAAGGGAACCTCGACCTCGATTTTTGCGAGGGTCGGGTTGATCTTCTCGACGGCAGTCTTCACGTCCGTTGATCTCCTGATATCTTGAGGGAACCGCAACCCGGAACTAAATATGAGTGCGGCAAACTAATCGTTCTATAGAAAAACCCGCCGTTTCCGGCGGGCCGATCTATTTCACGTCGGGGTGACAGGATTCGAACCTGCGATCTCCTGCTCCCAAAGCAGGCGCGCTAGCCAAGCTACGCCACACCCCGTATTGCACGGAAGGCAACACCTAGTCTAGCGGGAACCCATCGTAAAATCTAACTGGCGACCGCATTACGCCTAGGGCGTGTTGCCGACTTTTCTAGCCTAGCCGATTTGACAAGCCCACCACAAACCGGGTTTACTAGAAATCGTCCACGAGGACGCCACCCCACACGGGGATGTAGCTTAATGGTAAAGCCTCAGTCTTCCAAACTGATTACGCGGGTTCGATTCCCGTCATCCCCTCTCCTGCGGCTGTAGCTCAATGGTAGAGCGCACGCTTCCCAAGCCTGATACGCGGGTTCGATTCCCGTCAGCCGCTCCAAAGAAAAGCGACCACCGGCAGGTGGTCGCTTTTTTGTGCCGTCCATTTTGCAGAGGGTGTTCTACGGTCTCAAGTTTCTAGTAGTGATCGATAAGTTCAGTCAGCGCCCTAACCCGCTCAATACCGGGCGGAATCTGCTGGTGACGCCTGCTCCTGTTAACCCAAACCGCTCCAAGGCCGGCTCCTACCGGGGCTTGCACATCTGCCAAAAAATTATTGCCCACATGCACAGCAAAAGCTGGGTCGGTTTCAAGAGCGGCGCAGATGAGACGGAAAAAATCTTCTTTTGGCTTGCTGGTACCCAGGAGTTGTGATGTTAGCAGCGGCAGATCTGAAAGGCCTAAAGTATCCAGCTTGGCCTGTTCAAGCGCCTGCGACCCGTTAGTTACGGCAACTACTTGAAGATGAGAACTATAAAGGTCGAGGCCACGCATGAAGCCCTCAACATCGTCAAAAGCAACCCAGGCCTGCCGACGGTGGGCCTCAAAACAGCCCAAGAAGCCCTCTGCCCGTTCTTGGGAATGGGCAGTGCCCGTCATGAGGTTAAGCATGCTGGCTATCCGCTGGTAGTAGTGCTGATCAAAGGCCTGCTCCCCTGCCAAATACAGCTGAAAATCTTCCCGCTGAATATCTGACCAGACGCGGTACAAAGCTTGCGACTCAGCAAAATCACCCCGAAAACCATACCTCTGAAGGGCCCGGTAAAACCCTAGAGATGTAGCGGTTTCACTATCAAGCAGGGTGCCCTCAATATCAACCAGCAGTAGTCGAGCTCGCCTCAACAAAGAACTCTTAAGGCTCACGCTACCCTCCCCAACCTCTACTGCACTTTCCTACAGCATAAGCCTATCCCTGCTTGAGCGCCCTCTAAAAGAGCTCTTTTAGCCAGCTCAAAAGAACCGCGAAGCAACCCTACGCGTTCAACAGCCCACATGCCGACTTTAGGATTCTTCAACCTAATCGATAAATCCAGGGACATTAGGGTCGCCTATCGAGATTATGAGCTGACAGAGCCTACAGAGCACAAAACCCTGTAACTCAAAGAGTTTAGAGGACCTTCTCAACGCTGACAGCCGGGGCACCAATACAGTTTTCGCCCAGCAACTTCTTGCAATGCAATCGTGCTCCCGCACCGTAAACAAGCCTGCCCCTGGTGGTGATAGACGTAATTTGCGTGCTCAGGCCAGGCCTCATATTCAGAAACACCAGGGCGGTCAGCCGGCTCAGTTGTAATAATCCGGCCCACCCTGACACCAATTTCAAGCAGGTGCTTGTTATCGCCCCAGAGAGCCTCAAGTTCAGAGCTACTACATTCTCTTGCGGGGCGGAAAGGATCGATACCGCACCTGAACAGAGATTCAGCCCTAAAAATGTTGCCGACACCAGAGATAACTTTCTGGTCCATCAGGGCAACCCCGATAGGTCGGGAGGTCTTCCTCGCTCGGGCATAAAAGGCCTGCGGGTCAGCATCCGGGTTCAGAGGGTCCGGCCCCAGCTGAGAACGCACGCGGGCCACTTCGTCAGCCGTTAAAACCCGGCAAATGGTGGGTCCGACCAGGTCGGCCCACCCATGCTCAGAGACCAGGCGAGCGCGAGTGGTTGGCCGCGGTGCCGGCGGCTTGGCGCTGAGCTCTTGGGAGTGATCCTCCTGCTCACCAATCTTGCGCGGTGCCCCAATCGACGAGGCACCCGTGAACCGCTCGTCACCGCCAAAGGTAAATGCACCGTAGATACCCAGGTGTACGTTCAGGTAAAGGTCGTTGGAGAACTCTGCAAAGAGGTGTTTACCGTGGGCAAACGACCGGATCAGCCGGTGCCCATGCAGAAGCGCCGCTCCATCGGTGAAACGTCCCTGGGGGCTACTGACGGCAAGTTGCTGGTTGGCAAAAACGTCGGTGAGCTGGCGTGCAAGCCGGTGGATGGAGTGGCCTTCTGGCATGGGTTCCTTCTGGGGTTTTGGTCGCGGGGGTGGGTGATCCTAGTAAGTATCGATGTGTTTGCCGCTGATTGCCCCGGTGGTTTCGTATTCTGCCATTTGACCGATGCGGCGGGCGTGACGTTCTTCCTTGGTCCATTCGGTGCTCAGGAAAACCTTGATGATGTCCAGGGCCTCTTCCTTGCTGTGCTGACGGCCACCTACAGCTACAACCTGGGCATTATTATGTTCACGCGCAAGGGCGGCGGTTTCGTGGTTCCAGGCGAGCGCTGCCCTGATGCCCGCTACCTTATTGGCTGCCATCTGCTCGCCGTTACCGGAGCCGCCCAGAACAATCCCCAGGGAGTCTAGCCCTGCCTCACGGTCAGCACGAACGGCAAGCGCAGCATTGATGCAGAAGCTGGGGTAGTCATCGAGGGCGTCGTACTCTGCTGGGCCGTGGTCGACCATCTCGTAGCCAGCTGCGGTGAGTTCCTGGATGAGGTAGTGGCTCAGGTCAAGGCCTGCATGGTCAGTAGCAATGTGGACGCGCACGGTGTCTCCTTAGGTCGTTGGCGGCAGGGGGAAGCTGGAAACCACACTAGATAGTTAGGTGAATCACGGGCTACCACATAGAATTATAGGCGTATGTGCTGCGTGACGACCAACCTGCAGCAGCAGGTTACCCGTGGCTGTTGGCAGGGCAAAGACCGCCCTTCTAGTACTGGAGCTATCCGGCTCTTCCCTTTCTACCACGATAAGGAACCCCATGCCTGGAATGAATTTGACCCGCGCCGAAGCTGAGCAGAGAGCATCTCTTATTCAGCGTGTAGATTCCTACACCATTGATCTTGACCTCACCCGGGGCGAGCGAGTGTTTGGTTCACGCACTGTTGTCCGTTTTGACGCTGTACCCGGGCAAGAGACCTTTATTGACGCGATTACCGATACTGTCCACAGTATTGTTCTCAACGGGGAAAACCTGCCGGTAGATTGCGCTGATGGCCTTCGGATTACTTTGCCCTCACTAGCCCAGAAGAACGAACTGGTGATTGAGGCCGATATGCTCTACACCAACACTGGTGAAGGCCTGCACCGCTTTGTTGACCCGGTAGATGGTGAGGTCTACCTCTACTCGCAGTTTGAGGTTCCGGATTCTCGCAGGGTTTACCCCGTTTTTGAACAGCCCGACCTCAAAGCTGAGTTCGAGTTCAGGGTCAAGGCGCCAGCCCACTGGGTTGTTGTCTCTAACCAGCCCGAGACATCTGTTGACGAGCAGGCAGACATTAAGGTGTGGAACTTCAAGCCCACTCCCCGCATTTCCTCCTACATCACCGCCATTATTGCTGGTCCCTACGCGGGTGTTTCCTCATCACTGACCAACAGCCAAGGCCGAGAGATTAAGCTGGGTTGCTACGCCCGTAAATCACTCATGGAATACCTGGACGCTGACGAGATCTTCCACATCACCCGCCAGGGCTTTGAGTTTTTTGAAGAACAGTTCAAGACTCCCTACCCCTTTGAAAAATATGACCAGCTCTTTGTGCCCGAGTTCAACGCCGGTGCCATGGAGAATGCCGGGGCGGTGACCTTCCTTGAAAGCTACATCTTCCGTTCCAAGGTCACCGAGGCAATTATTGAGCGCCGGGCCATTACCGTCCTGCACGAACTGGCCCACATGTGGTTTGGTGACCTGGTTACCATGAAGTGGTGGAACGACCTTTGGCTCAATGAGTCCTTCGCTGAGTTCATGTCTACCTTGGCTTTGGCCGAAAACACCAGTTTCGCCCCCGAAGCCTGGGCAACTTTCTCCGCGTCGGAAAAGACCTGGGCTTACAACCAGGACCAGCTCTCCTCGACCCACCCCATTGTGGCACCTATCCGCGACCTGCAAGATGTTCAGGTGAACTTTGACGGTATTACCTACGCTAAGGGCGCCTCTGTGCTCCGCCAGCTTGTTGCCTGGGTGGGCCAGGAGAACTTTATGGCCGCCCTCAAGGTCTACTTTGAGAAGCACGCCTACGGCAACACCGTGCTCGGTGACCTACTTACCGAGCTTGAAGCAATCTCCGGGCGCGACCTGCGGGCCTGGAGCAAGCTCTGGCTAGAAACTGCCGGGGTCAATACTCTCAGCACCGAAGTTGAAGAAGCAGAGGACGGAACTCTGGCCCGCCTGGCTCTGCGCCAGACTTTTGCAGAGGGCTACGAAACCCTGCGCCCCCACCGCCTCATCCTTGGCTTCTACAGCATGAAAGATGGTGCGCTCACCCGCACCCACCGCCTAGAAATTGACGTTGACGGCGAGCTGACCGAGGTACCCGAGGCCGTCGGGCTGGCCCGCCCCGATCTCATTCTGGTCAATGATGAAGACCTGGCCTACGCCAAGATCCGCTTGGATGAGCGTTCCCGCGCTACCGCCGTAGCCCACCTGGGCGCTATTGATTCTTCAGTTGCTCGCGGGGTTGTCTGGGGCTCCCTCTGGGACACCGCCCGCGACGGCCAAATGCCTGCCCGTCAGTTCGTTGAATTGGTACTTAACAACATCGGGGCAGAAACTAACTCCACCGCTGTCCGTACCCAGCTCACCAACCTGGAAACTACCCTGCGGGCTTACCTCAACCCCGCTCACGCGGAGTCTGTACGCCAGCAGGCTGCAGACCGGCTGTGGGAACTTGCTCAGCAGGCTGAGGCCGGTTCAGATAAGCAATTCCAGCTGGTCGGGGCCTTTGCACGTCTTGCCCACACCGACAGCCAGCTTGACACTCTCGAAGCCCTGATGAGTGGGAACACCCAGCTTGAGGGTCTTGAGATTGATACTGACCTACGGTGGGCCCTGCTCATTTCACTGTCAGCCGGTGGCCGCAGAAGCAAGACAGATATCGATGCTGCTCTGGCAGACGACAACACCGCTACCGGCCAGCAATCAGCGGCCACAGCACGAGCCGCTATCCCCACCGCAGAAGCAAAAGCAGAAACCTGGCGAGCAGTCGTTGAAACCGGTGAACTTTCCAACAACGTCCAGCGCGCGGCTATTCTTGGCTTCTACCGCGGCAACCCGCAGGTCACGGCCCAGTACACCGAACGCTACTTTGAGTCTGTGGAGAAGGTCTGGCGTGAACGCTCCCACGAGGTTTCCACCCAGATTATTACCGGGCTCTTCCCCCGTGTCTACACCCAGCAGGTGCTTGACCGTGCCGAAGACTACCTGGAAACGCTGCCTGAGGACGCCGCAGCCCTCAAACGCCAGGTTGCCGAAGGCCGCGACGCTCTAGCACGCGCACTCAAGGTTCAGGCCGCCGATATGGCCTAAAGCTACAGCGCCAAGAAAGGCGGGGTTTTCGCTCAGTGAGAGTGAAGGCCCCGCCTCTTCTATACCTCCCGTCCCTGCCGGTGGTCAGACCGTAGCCAGTGCACGGGAGTAAACTAGAGGGCATGAATCAGTTACCCAACCCCGCTTTCAAACCCATCTCTCTAGCCGACGGCGCAGGTCAAAATCCCCAACCAGAAGGTGACGATATTGACCCCCGCTCTTTCTATTCCCAGGTTGGTGGGCACCCAGTTTTTGAAAAACTCTGCCGGGAGTTCTATGCGCGGGTTGCAGCTGATGAGGAATTTAAAGCCATGTACCCCGAGGCTGATTTAGGCCCCGCCGAAAGACGGCTCAGAATGTTCCTGGAACAGTACTGGGGAGGGCCCAAAACCTACCAGGAAGAACGAGGCCACCCCCGTCTGCGTATGCGACACAACCCCTTCTATATTGGCCCTAAGGAACGGGACACCTGGTTGCGGTATATGCGGGAGGCCATGGACACTCTGGAGCTTGCGCCGCTCTATGATGCCGAGATGTGGGGCTACTTTGAGCGTGCCGCTCACGCTATGCAGAACAGGGCTCAGTAGCGCCTGGAAGCATTCTCTCGCCCCCTTTACGGCTTGCTTGACCGCACCAAAACATGCCCTGCACGAGCAGAAATACGGGCCCAATCCCCATTCACCCACACCGGCATTGGCTCGGTAGCTCGCGGAGGCAAAAAGCCCAGCACCTCAAGGGCGAAAGCAGCACCTGCTGGCAGAGGCACCTGAGTATTTGGTGTTTGGACGGGTGAGGACCAGATGCGTGAACGCACTGTTGAAACCACCGCATGGCCGGGGTGAGCTGGCAAGGCTCCGTCCACTGTCTCAATACCGGCCTTAGCGGTCTGACGTGCATCATCGGATAGGTAGAAGCCAGATTTTTCCCACCCGGTGATTGGTGGTGTCCGGCCAGCCCAGCCCGCAGTCACGGCAACCGGTGGAAGCGCCAGTTGCAAGCCCTCCTGCTCAATACGAGCCAGGCGGTCTAGCAGGGCAGCAGCCTCAACCGTTATATCCAGATCAGCCGGTTCAGCCAGTTTGATAGCGCGCAGGCCAAGAACCGTAGGGGTCGTATCTAAAAGATGCTCAGGTTCCAGGGCGCACACAGTTACCCCCAGAATATCCCCGCGAACCTGCAACCGTACGGCCGCCTTCGGGTCCAGAGACTTAGCCCGCACCAGATAGGTTGTGAGGTCGCGGGCTGTGGATTCATCGGGCAGGTGCACATACGGTCTTGTATGCGCAGATCCTTGGCTAGACATGGGGTGCCTCTTTCAATACAGAATTAATCACTTCATCTTATCCCTCATAACATTAGCCCACTTATGAGAAGGTAGAACCATGAGTCTAGATACACACCAAGAGACGCTCACCCCCACAGGCAAGCTACTTGCTATGCTTGACCTACCTGTAGCTAGTGCCTCTGCACATGAGCAGGTCTTTCAGGCAAGGACCCTGGCTAAAGAGTCACCCCGCATCTTCGGCGGGCAGGTTCTCGCCCAAGCCCTGGTTGCTGCGGCACGGACCGTAGAGGGTAAACAGGTACACTCACTCCACGGCTATTTTCTGCGCCCTGGTGATGTCAACGCCAGCCTCGCCTACGGGGTAGAAAACCTCAACGACACACGCTCTTTCGCCAGCAGGCGTGTTCAGGCCTACCAAGGCGGCGCACCTATCTTCTCCTGTATTGCCTCTTTCCAGACAGTAGCTAAGGGGCCGGAGCACTCATCGGAGATACCCATCGACCTGCCAGATCCCGAGTCGCTCCCCACAGCAGCCGACCTACTGGGGCATATCAACCTACCCATCGCCCAAAAGGTGGCGCACGGCAGACCCTTCGATATCCGCCATATCAGCCCAGCGCTCTACCTTGACCCGGACACGAGCGGATCGGCTCAGAACATGGTCTGGTTCAAGACTAAGGAGAGGCTACCGGATGACCCGCTCATTCATCAGGCGGCTATGGCTTATGCCTCTGACTACACACAGATTGAGCCGGTTCTGCGCCGCCACCAGAAATCATGGCTAGAACCGGGCATGAAAGTAGCTTCCTTAGATCACACCATCTGGTTCCATCGGCAGGCTCCTGCGGATGAGTGGCTTCTACTGGTTCAGGACTGCCCCAGCTCTCAGGGCGCACGTGGATTATCGCTGGGTAAAATTTTTACCCGTGATGGCAAGCACATTGCAACGGTAGCCCAAGAAGCGCTCATTCGGCTACCCGAATACCGCGCGACCTAAGAGCCCTCTGAACACAAGAATCCCCCGCACCTCATGGGGTGCGGGGGATTCTTTACAGCCATGACCGGAGCTACCTGCGCCAAACTACCGTCAGGGATAAGAGCTTACAGGTTGAGCCGGTCATTGTAAGCCTTAGCGGGTCAGCTTACGGTGGACAAGGCGGTGAGGCTTAGCGGCATCGGGGCCCAGGCGCTCCACCTTGTTCTTCTCGTAGGACTCGAAGTTGCCTTCAAACCAGTACCAATTATCGGGCTGCTCATCGGTGCCTTCCCAAGCCAAAATATGGGTAGCAACCCTATCTAGGAACCAACGGTCGTGGGAGACCACAACGGCGCAGCCGGGAAACTCTAGCAGAGCGTTTTCCAGCGAGGTCAGGGTCTCAACGTCCAGGTCATTGGTAGGCTCATCGAGCAGTAAGAGGTTGCCCCCCTGCTTGAGGGTCAGAGCCAGGTTCAGACGGTTGCGCTCACCACCGGAAAGCACACCGGCCTTCTTCTGCTGGTCAGGGCCCTTGAAGCCGAAGGCTGAAACGTAGGCGCGCGAAGGCATTTCAACCTGGCCAACCTGAATGTAATCCAGGCCGTCAGAGACAACCTCCCACAGCGACTTTTCGGGGTCAATGTTTGAACGGTTCTGGTCAACGTAGGAAATCTTGACGGTCTCGCCCACCTTGAGGGTGCCACCGTCCAGGGCTTCGAGACCGACAATAGTCTTGAACAGGGTTGACTTACCCACACCGTTAGGGCCGATAACGCCAACGATACCGTTGCGGGGTAGCGAGAAGGAGAGGCCCTTGATCAGTGAACGGCCGTCAAAACCCTTTTGCAGGTTCTCGGCCTCAATAACCACGTTGCCCAGGCGCGGTCCCGGGGGAATCTGAATTTCCTCAAAGTCAAGCTTACGGGTCTTCTCCGCCTCAGCTGCCATCTCCTCGTAGCGAGCCAGACGGGCCTTTGACTTAGCCTGGCGGCCCTTAGCGTTGGATCGAACCCAATCCAGCTCATCTTCAAGGCGCTTAGCAAGCTTGGCGTCCTTCTTACCCTGAACTTCAAGGCGAGCACGCTTCTTGTCCAGGTAGGTGGAGTAGTTACCCTCGTAGGGGTAGAGGTTGCCGCGGTCTACTTCGGCAATCCATTCAGCCACATGATCGAGGAAGTATCGGTCGTGGGTAATGGCAATAACAGCGCCCTCGTAGGACTGCAGGTGCTGTTCGAGCCAGAGCACCGATTCGGCATCTAGGTGGTTGGTGGGCTCATCGAGCAGGAGCAGGTCGGGCTTCTGAAGCAGGAGCTTACAGAGAGCTACACGGCGGCGTTCACCACCGGAGAGGTGGGTTACGGGCGAATCTCCGGGAGGGCAACGTAGAGCGTCCATTGCCTGCTCAAGCTGGGAGTCAATGTCCCAGGCGTTGGCGGCGTCAATGGCTTCCTGGAGTTTGCCCATTTCTTCCATGAGGGAGTCGAAATCGGCATCGGGGTTAGCCATTTCTTCTGAGATTTCGTTGTAACGAACAATCTTCTCGTAGATTTCGCCCACGCCTTCCTGGACGTTACCCAGGACGGTTTTTTCTTCATTGAGCGGGGGCTCCTGCATAAGGATACCCACGGTGTAGCCATCGGAGAGTCGTGCTTCACCGTTGGAGGGGGTGTCAAGACCCGCCATAATTTTCAGGATGGTTGACTTACCGGCACCGTTGGGGCCGACCATACCGATTTTTGCACCGGGGAAGAACGACATTGAAACGTCGTTGAGGATGACTTTATCGCCCACAGTTTTGCGGGCTTTGGTCATGGTGTAGATAAATTCTGCCATGCCTTTAAGCCTACCGGTTTATGTCAAGTTGGTTGGCCCCAAGCGGGCGACCGCCTGAGAAACTTGGTGAGAGTCTTGTACCTCCCCTCTTGTTCAGAGCATGACCGAGAGGGCTACCGCTCTCGAGCCCTCAGTGCCGGCGTGTTCTAGCTGGTGAGGCTGACACTGGCCTCGTCGTTTGCTCTAGCCTCAGTGAGGCCCGTCTGGTCGTCGGCCTGCACCTGCTCATTGAACTTACGGTCGGTATCGTCTATCTCTGGCTTGCGGTCGGTTACCCGGGTAAAGTTTGCCAGCCCAAAGTTGAGGTCATGCCCTATAGAGCTAGCATCAATCTCAATGCTGGTACCTGCCGAGCCATCTGCCCTTTCGAACTGTTTGACCTGCAGGCGGCCGGTGACCAGGACGGGCTGGCCCACATGAAGGCTGCGGGCAGAGTTATGGGCGAGCGCCCTAAAGGCATTGACTGTGTACCAGTTGGTATTGCCTTCTTTCCAGCTCCCCGATGTGGTATCGAACCAGCGGGGTGTGGAAGCGATGCGGAAGTTGGTGACGGGTATCTGCCCACCTGGCAGGAATTTCTGGGTTGGTGCTGTGGCAATAAAGCCTCGAACGGTGACGGTATCGCTCATGATTCCTCCTTGAGTCGGCTCTGTTCTGGTAGCCCCAACCTGCCAGGTAGGGCCTGCTGGAGGCAATAGTGCATAAAGCCTGTGGATACGAAAATTCAGGCTATGAGAGGTAAGTAAAGCTGCACTCGATGAAGATAAGACAGTTTAGGAATATGAGATGTTCACACCTCTACCTCTTGGGCCGCTCTCTCTTTAGGCTGGTGGCAAGCTCAGCAGGAGCTGGGCAGGGTAAGGCATAGAGTGAGTCAGCAGACCTGGAAGGAATACCTGTGAAGCCAGAGGTTTGGTGTGGAGCAGAATAGTTATGGGTAACTATCCCTCATGGGCGCCAGAAGAGATTGCCAGCTATCTCAGCTCCCTAGGGTTTAAAGGCCTTGGGTCGGTAATTACTTACTCCCTAGCAGAGGTAGCTGGGTACATCAGACGTGCTGATGAACCGCATCAAAGTGACTTTTTCTGGCCCAGGAGCTAATATTGAGTGCGCTGGCCTCAGTAGCTCAGTGGATAGAGCAGGAGCCTTCTAATCTCTTGGTCGGGGGTTCGACTCCCTCCTGGGGCGCTATGCACAATAGCCCCTCACCTCTTGGTGAGGGGCTATTTCTTTGGGCGGACTCTCCGGTTCGAGTTTTTGGGCCTCTCCCCTATTCCTTAGATACTGACCTCGTAGAGGGAAGAGCGCTGGGCTCTTCGCAGGACTCGACGGGTGGCTGGGTCAAAGAAGACCAGCCAGAAAGCGTAAGCCAAACTCAAGACCACGGCAATAAGACGGCCCATGTTTTGGTCGAAATTATCCAGATAGGGCGAGACAGCCAACTGGTCTGAAACCGCATAGATAACGAAGAACATGGTGGTCAAGAAGTAGAAGTCAAGTTGCCAGTCAGTTCGTACACCAGAGACAACAAAGAATGGGATAAACCACAGCAGGTACCAGGATTGCAGCATCGGTGAGAAAGCCACAACTAGGCCCAGGGCTAAGCCTGCCCTGCGAATCAGGTTCTCGTCTTTACCGCACACCATAGTCAGGACTGCCAGTAACACGCCAGTGAGCTTGCCCAGGTTGAAGAATGTGTCCCGAATACCGTTTGCCAGGGCATTATCACCTGTAATCGACACAATAATCTGGTTAATTTGTAGTCCCAGGAACCCGATGGGAGTGAACCAGATGTACTGCCCACCGGTAGTGGAAAGGGCTGAAACCCAGCCAAAGTTAAGGCCTGTTACCCAGCCCATGAGACCGAGTTGGGCCATTGAAATTGCCAGGGTGAGTGCCCAGAAAACGATGCGGCGTGGCCAGCTTGCCCCACGCCCTGCCCAGAAAAGCCCGATAAAGGGTAGGGCTACCAGGGCAATCGGTTTGACGGCAACGGCAGCAGTCACCAGGGTCACGCCAAGAAGGCAACCCAAGGTATCGCGTCTAGAAGCAGCGTAGTAAACGCCGGCCAGGATCAGTCCGGTCATCAGCGCATCATTATGTGACGAGGTAATAAAAGCTGCGATGAAGAGCGGGTTTGCTACCACCAGCCAGTTGGCGCGAATACCGTTGATACCGTGGAGTTGAGCGAGCTTGGGAACGTAGTAGGCAATCATGGCTACGCCGATGAGTGCAAGGAGCCTAAAGAGATAAAGGGCGGTATCGACTGAATTACCCGACCATTGGGCTACCCATTTCTCAATCACCAGGAATATGGGTCCGTAGGGCGGTGCTGATTCAGACCACATCTGGTCGGCCCCGTATTGGAAGAAGTTGTTAACCGAGGAGACTCCATACTCATAGGGGTTGAGGCCTGACGCCATCACCCGCCCCTGGGCAAAGTAAGAAAAAACGTCCCGGCTATAGAGCGGGAAAGCAAAAAGTTGAGGAATGATCCAGCATAACGCTGCACCCGTAGCCCATTTTTTTGCCCTCGAATCCCAGACCATGAGCTTCTGAACCATGCGGAGCCATTCTCGACACAGCATCATGGAACCTACCACCAGCATGGCGATGCAGGTTACCAGACCGGGAGCGGTGTAACGCAGGGGAATAATCCAGTCGACGCGTCGGAAAAGTGAAGCATCGGCAAGCCAGCCCACACCAAAGGAGGCGAACATGACCAGGAGCGAACCAATGGTTCCAACGATTAGGGTACGTAGTGGGCTACCTGACACATAGTTAGCTGTCTTGGGGTTATAGCGGTGCACAGGGCGGTTACCGGGTTCGATTTGCGCTGTTCTGGGGCTCATGGTCATCCTAGGCGGGCTGAAGATTACACCTGATTTTACCCGGCTCACGCCTTGAGCGAGTACAGCTTCTGCTGGTGGGCCATATTTCCCGAGTTCGGGCCAGCCTGCACACGGTTTGGGGTAGATTGGAGGTGTGTCTATTTCAAATGAACGAATCGTATGGATTGATTGTGAGATGACGGGCCTTTCCTTAGAGAATGATGCCCTGATTGAGGTTGCAGCCTTGGTGACTGACGGGGACCTGAATATTTTGGGCGACGGTGTTGATGTTGTCATTAAGCCTGAGCCCCGGGCCCTTGAGCAGATGGACGATTTTGTGCGGAATATGCACACCGTGTCGGGTCTGCTCGATGAGCTTGATGGCGGTATGACCATGGCGGAGGCCGAACAGCTGGTTCTGGACTACGTCAAGGCCTGGGTACCCGAACCGGGTAAGGCTGTTTTGGGCGGTAATTCGGTGGGTACCGATAAGACCTTCCTGGTACGCGATATGCCGGCCCTGGTGGACTACCTGCACTACCGTGTGATTGATGTATCTACCATCAAGGAACTTTCTCGCCGCTGGTTTGAGAAGGCAACCTATAACGCTCCTGCTAAAACAGGGAATCATCGTGCTTTGGGCGATATTCAGGACTCTATCGATGAGCTCCGTTACTACCGCGGTACAGTTTTTGTGACCGCTCCCGGACCGGATAGTACGACCTGCCAGCGGGTAGCTGAGTCTGTGGCTGAAAGCCGCCAGGAGATCAACCCGGCCTAGCTCTTGTACGGTGGGCTGAGCTTTCTTGGCTGAGACAGTCATTTTCCAACCCTACAGTGAGAACCATCACCTCAATTTGGGGTAGGAAAATTTGCAGGTTCCCCTGGACGCATGTAAGCTAGTATCCGTTGCCAAGACAAGCTGTTGAATCGGTTTGGCTTGAACACATGGTGGTCGTAGCTCAGTTGGCAGAGCGCCTGGTTGTGGTCCAGGAGGTCGCGGGTTCAACCCCCGTCGATCACCCCGAGTGAGAGGGTCGCTACGGTTTGTCCGTAGTGGCCCTTTTCCTTTACCCAGTTTTCCGAGAGGTTGTTCCGATGGCTGTTTTACCTATTGTTGTTCACGGTAACCCTGTTCTGCACCGCCCGGCAGCTCCGGTGACCGTGTTTGATGATGACTTGCGTCAGCTCATTGATGATATGTATGAGACTCAGGAATTATCGAACGGTGTGGGCCTTGCTGCCCCGCAGGTGGGTGTGGGTCTGCGGCTTTTTACCTATAAGTTTGAGAATGAGGATGGTGTGCCTCCCCTTGGTGTGGTGGTGAACCCGGTTCTAACTCTGGGCAAGATTGCTACCACTGACCCTGACCCCGATGAAGAGGTTGAGGGTTGCCTATCTTTCCCCGGTTATTCTTTCCCATTGAAGCGTGCTGAGTGGGTAACTGTTTCTGGTTTTGATGGCCACGGTAATCCCCTAAAGTTTGAGGCGACCGGATGGTTTGCTCGCGTGATGCAGCATGAGACGGATCATTTGGATGGCAAACTGTATGTAAATCGTTTGAACGCTAAGTACAGCAAGAAGTACAAGAAGGTTGTTAAGGCTGAGGGCTGGACCGTTGAGGGTAACTCGTGGGTTCCCGGTGTGGACCCTGACCCTTTCGGCCACTAATTTGGCAGTTTGAGTGTAGGACGCTGGTGCTGGGCACCGGCGTCCTTATGCCTTAAGGGGTCGTGTGGTCTGTAGCGACGGGCCTAGCACCCCGGGTTCTGCCCGGCAAACGGAGCTGTGCCCTGAGCACCAACTGGCTCGGGGCTGACCTTTAAGGGTGTTGGGTCTAGCTACACCGCCCAGTAGGTAGATAGGTAAGTAAGAGAGAACGGGACGCCCGATAAGCCGGGTTCTGTCCCCCATTTCTGGGGTGGCAATCATCCATCTAGGCCCGTCGTTGCCGGCGGGCTCAAGCAGCCTACCCGAGCGCTTCACCGCACTAGTTACTGGCGCGCTCTGTTTGACCTTGCTCCGGGTGGGGTTTACCTAGCTACCGTAGTCACCTGCGGTACTGGTGAGCTTTTACCTCGCCTTTTCACCCTTACCCCGTGGGGGCGGTTTGTTTTCTGTGGCACTGTCCTGCAAGTTGCCTTGAGTCGATGTTATCGACCACCCTGTGCTGTGGAGCCCGGACTTTCCTCGAGGTGTTGCCTCGCGATTGCCTGGGCGTCCCGTTCCGGGTTCCTACTTTACTACAATGGTGGGTATGTTGATTTTGTTTCCACCGTCTGAGGGTAAGTCTGCAGCTGCTGTGGGTGAGCCGGTGTGCCTGGGTGATTTATCGTTTCCGTGTTTGACGGGTGCTCGTGAGGCTGTTGTTGATGAGCTGGTTCGTGTCAGTGCCTTGGAGGAGGCGCCGGAGATATTGAAGGTTGGGGCTTCCCTAGTAGGTGAGGTGGAGCGCAATACCCGTTTGTGGTCTGAGCCTGCGATGGCTGCCGCTCAGGTCTATAGCGGGGTCCTGTTTGAGGCTTTTGGGTACGGTTCGCTATCTGCTGCGGGGCGGGCTCGGGCTGATGAATCGGTGCTAGTGATTTCAGCGGCGTGGGGTGCGGTGCGCCTGGTTGATGCTATTCCTGCTTACCGGCTGTCGATGGGGACCAAGTTGGGTGAGATGGGTGATACCGCTAAGTTCTGGAAGGGTGAGCTGGCTGATGCTCTTGATGAATTTGCGGGCGATCAGCTTATTCTTGATGGGCGGTCAGCGGCCTACGCTAAGGTGTGGTCGCCGCATCCGTCGCGCCACCTGCTGGTGCGGGTGGAGCGGGTGCAGGCTGATGGGGCCCGTAAGGTGGTTTCGCACATGGCCAAGCATTACCGGGGGTTACTGGGCCACTATGTGGTGGAGCAGGGGCTTACCGGTCTTGAGCAGGCTGAAGAACTTGTTCAAGCTCTCAGCGGCGCCTTTGAGGTGGAGCTTGTTGCTCCTACCTCAAAGAAGGCGGGGACGCTCACCTTGCTGGTCAGGGATTAGCCTTTCTACCCCTAGGGTAAGGCAGGCTCACAGCCCCTCTTGGGTGGGGCTGTGAGCATGTTGTAATTGGGGGCCTTGGCGGTTTTCTAGCTGCTGGGCGTTCTAGCCGGCGGTGGAGGCAGAACCCGGTGTGTACCCGGTGCTGACGGTGAAGTCCCAGGGGTCGGTGTTCAGGGTTGAGACGTAGGTGCTGATAGCGAAGCCGCGCTGGGCTAGGGCATCACTCAGAAGCCGAGCGGTTTCTTCCATCCAGAGCCATTCACTGGCGTAATGGGAGCAGTCAATGAGTGCGGGTTTACCGCCGTTCAGCAGTGCCTGTTCGCGGGCTTCTGAAGCGGGGTGGTGGCGCAGGTCAGCGGTGATGTAGACATCGGCCCCGCTGTCACGGGCCTGGGCAAAGAGCGAATCACCGGCCCCGGTGCACAGGGCTACCTTCTGCACGCTGGTTTCGGGGTGCCCTGCGATACGGAGGCCACCGGCTGTGGCAGGGAGGAATACTGCAATTTTTTCTGCCAGTTGGGCCAGGGTCAGGGGCTCGGGTAGGTTACCGACTCGACCGATACCTACCCTTCTTTCGGTTCCCGAGATCAATGCGTTTTTTTCATCGGCTAGTATCTGCCGGTCGGTAATCCCCAGGCAGTCCATAAATGCTTCGTTGGTGCCGTGAGGGGCTGAATCGACGTTGGTATGAGCGCCCAAGAGACCGCAGCCAGCTTCGATGAGAGTATGAACGATTTCGCCCTTGTAGTCTGTAGCGGGGAGGAAAGAGGCTCCTTTCAGCAAGAGTGGGTGGTGGGTGATGAGCAGGCCTGCCTGTTCCCGCGCGGCTTCCTGTGCCGTGGCTACGGTTGCATCAACAGCAAAACCTATACGGTCGACGGGGCGATCAGCTCTGCCTAAGACCAGTCCTGCGGCGTCCCAGCCCTCGGCAAGCTGAGGGGGGAACATCTGGTGAAAGGCTTCGACAATATGAGCTAAGGTCGGGGTTAATAGTTCAGTCATAGCCCTTATTCTTCCACGGTGCTCAGCTCACGGGAATAAAGGGGCATTGTGAGCAGTTGAGGAGAGTATGAAAAGTTTTGTTGTAGGCGGCGGGTGCTTCTGGTGCATTGACGCCGTTTTTCGCCAGTTTAAGGGAATTACCGCCAGTATCTGCGGGTACACCGGGGGCACATCCCCTGATCCCACCTACCGGGAGGTCTGTTCAGGGCTAACAGGGCATGTGGAGGTGGTCAAGGTAGAGTTTGATGAGACGGTAATCCCGGAGGAAACCGTTCTCGATATTTTCTTTGCCTCGCACGATCCCACCAGTTGGGACCGTCAGGGGGCCGATGCAGGCAGCCAGTACCGTTCCGCTCTCTTCTATGCCTCTGAAGAGGAGAAGAACCTTTTTCAAGATGCTGTTCGTCGAGCCCAGAACCTGTGGGACTCCCCCATCGTGACCCTTGTCCAGCCGCTAGAAACTTTCTACGAGGCTGAGGACTACCACCAGAATTACTATGCGCTCAACCCTTACCAGGGCTACTGCATGGCCGTGATTAACCCAAAACTTGCTGCGGCAAGGAAAAGTTACGCTAGGTTTCTTAAAGGGTAAAGCTCTTGCCTGTGCTCTCGTAGACTAGGGAGCGAATTCATTGACTTATTTGAAAGGCTTGCCTCATGACTCAGCTTTACAAGAACATCACCGAGGTCGTAGGCCGCACCCCGATTGTGCGTCTGAACCGTCTCGATGCTGACCTGCCGGGGAATGTGGCCGTCAAGCTGGAATTCTATAACCCCGCTAACTCGGTCAAGGATCGTATCGGCGTAGCTATTATTGATGCCGCCGAAAAGGCGGGTGTACTCAAGCCCGGTGGCACCATTGTCGAAGGTACCTCGGGTAACACCGGTATCGCTCTGGCTATGGTCGGTGCCGCACGCGGTTACAAGGTGATTCTGACCATGCCCGAGACCATGAGCAACGAGCGTCGTGTCATGTTGCGTGCCTACGGTGCCGAAATTGTCCTGACCCCCGGCTCAGAGGGTATGCGCGGTGCTGTGGAGAAGGCAAAGGAGATTGTGGCTTCCACAGAGAATGCTATTCTTGCCTCGCAGTTCTCCAACGAGGCTAACCCTGAGATTCACTATAAGACCACCGGCCCCGAGATCTGGGAAGCTACCGAGGGTAAGGTTGATATCTTTGTTGCCGGTGTGGGTACCGGCGGCACCGTCTCAGGTGCTGGCAAGTTCCTCAAGGAGCAGAACCCTAAGGTCAAGGTTGTTGCTGTTGAGCCTAAGGATTCTCCGCTGCTGACTGGGGGTAAGGCTGGCCCCCATAAGATTCAGGGCTTGGGCGCTAACTTTGTTCCCGATACCCTCGACCGTGAGATCTACGATGCAGTTGCTGATGCGACTATCGAAGATGCTGTCAGCACTGCACGGGAGCTGGGCACCAAGGAAGGTATCCTGGGTGGTATCTCCTCCGGTGCGGCTGTTTGGGCTGCTCTTGAAGAGGCGAAGAAGAGCGAAAATTCTGGCAAGCTGATTGTAGCTGTTGTTCCTGACTTTGGTGAACGCTACATTTCAACTCTGCTCTACGAGGATATTCGCGGCTAAGACGAGACTTTTTGCACGGCTACCAGGTGCCCCTTTGCTACGGTTAGGGGGCACCTCTTTTTTGTGCATTACGCCGGGCCCTCCAGGTAGCAGAGAGTCGATCCCAGTTATTTTTTGGGGCCTACCGGAATATGCTGGGCTACCTGAGCGTTAAAGAGTTCAACATGAAAGTGGCGTGCGAGTCACAGGAAGGGAAGGCCTATGAGTTTCTGGTCAAGACTGAGAGAAGATCTTGAGACAGTGCGTACCCATGACCCCGCAGCCCGCGGCCACCTGGAAATCCTCATTAACTATTCGGGGATGCACGCTATTTGGGCTCACCGACTTGCCCATAAGCTATGGCAAGGTGAATCGACCAAGAGTTTGGCGCGTACGCTTAGCCAGTTCGCACGGTTTTTGACCGGGGTTGAGATTCACCCGGGCGCAACTATTGGCCGTAGGTTCTTTATAGATCACGGTATGGGCGTGGTGATTGGTGAGACTACGGAAATCGGTGACGATGTCATGCTGTACCACGGTGTGACCCTGGGCGGCCGTTCCTTGGAGAAGGGGAAACGCCACCCCACCATTGGTGACCGAGTGACGGTGGGCGCCGGTGCTAAGGTTCTAGGGCCGGTACTGATTGGCCCTGACTCAGCAATCGGCGGTAACTCGGTGGTTGTGCATGACCACCCGGCTGATTCGATTATTACCGGCATTCCGGCGCGTTCACGACCCCGAACCCCCGACGCTAAGAAGCCCCTGGTTGATGCGGTGGAGTATGTAGACCCCACCATGTGGATCTAAATACTAAGAAAGAAGCCCTACCCGGTAAAGGAGTAGGGCTTCTTGATATTTAGTACTGGTCAAGCTCACCCACTAACCTGCCCGGCCAGCTGATGCGTGGCTGGCCTTTTGGGATCTTGGCCGGCACGGAAGCGCATGAAACCTGCCAAGCGCAAACCCTAGTGGGTGTGGGAGTCCTCGGCGTTAATCTCGCTACGGTCACCACTCCACTCGGTGTGCCACATGCCCTCAGCATCAACGCGACCGTAGGTGTGGGCCCCGAAGAAGTCACGCTGACCCTGAATCAGGGCAGCGGGCAGGCGCTTGCGGCGTAGGCCGTCGTAGTAGCTCAATGAGGATGCAAACACGGGGACGGGAACTCCCTCTGCAGTAGCCTTGGCCACAACGCGGCGCCATGAGGGAACCAGGTCTTCCAGCAGCTTCTTGAAGCCGGGAGCCAGCAGCATGTTGGCAGGGGTTTGGTCCTTATAGGCGTCCATAATGACACCGAGCAGTTCAGCGCGGATGATGCAGCCTGCGCGCCAGAGACCGGCGATAACATCGAGCTTGAGATCCCAGCCGTATTCCTTACTTGCCTTGGTCAGCATGTCGAGGCCCTGGGCGTAGGAGACGAGCTTGGAGGCGAAGAGTGCCTTGCGGACGTCCTCGATAAATTCCTCATCGCCAGCGGCTACCGCGGTGGCCGCAATCAGGCCTGCGGGCAATTCTGCCTGTGCCTGGGTGCGAGCGGCGGGGTTTGATGAAGACAGCGCACGGGCGAAGACTGACTCAGCGATGCCTGAGACGGGTGAGCCGAGGTCGAGTGCGGCCTGAACAGTCCAGAGACCGGTACCTTTCTGGCCTGCTTGGTCTGTGATGACATCAACGAGAGGCTTGCCGGTCTTGGCGTCGACCTGGGCCAGAACCTCAGCGGTGATTTCGATGAGGTAGGAGTTCAGGTCCGTGGTGTTCCAACGCTTAAAGATTTCGGCCTGCTCGGCGGGCTCTACTCCGGCAACGGTGCGGAGCAGGTCGTAGGCTTCGCCGATAACCTGCATGTCTGCGTATTCGATGCCGTTGTGAACCATTTTGACGAAGTGACCGGCGCCGTCGGTGGAAATCCATGCGCAACAGGGGTCGCCGTTGGGTGCCTTGGCGGAAATCTTTTCGAGCAGGGGGCCGAGGGATTCGTAGGCCTTGGCGGAGCCGCCGGGCATGATGGAGGGACCCTTCAGGGCGCCCTCTTCGCCACCTGAGACGCCGATACCGACAAAGTGCAGTCCCTTTTCAGCCAGTGCGCGTTCGCGGCGGATGGTGTCGGGGAAGTGGGAGTTACCGCCGTCGATAATGACGTCGCCTTCATCGAGAAGGGGTACCAGCTGGTCAATGACGGAATCAACGGGACCGCCGGCCTTGACCATGATCAGAATCTGGCGGGGCGACTCCAGGGAGTCAACCAGTTCCTGGAGCGTCTCGGTGCGGATAAAGTCACCTTCTGAACCGTGGGCTTTAAGGAGTGCATCGGTTTTTTCAACAGAGCGGTTGTGGAGGGCAACGGTGTAGCCGTTGCGGGCTAGGTTTCGGGCTAGGTTAGCGCCCATAACAGCCAGGCCGGTTACGCCAATCTGCGCCTTCTGTGCAGTCTTATTTTTAGTCATGTCTTAAAGACTACGCCGGTTACTGTCTTTTGTATTTACAGGCCGACTGAGACAAATAAAACTTTCACATATTGGGAGGGAGCGGGGGCACTCCCCCAGCCTCTAATCAGCTAGCTGTTATAGGTGTCCTTAAAGAGGACCCAGACGGCAGCAGCGCCAATTACTAGGGCAACTACAGCGAAGATTGACCAGAGGGTTACGAGAGTGCCTTGCCCTATGAAGAAGAGGGAAATTGCCAACCAGGTGGCTGACAGAAAGACTGCTGTAAAGTTTCTGGGTTTAAAGTTACGATTCATGGCTTTCTTCCGTCACCTAGGGACACGAGGTGTCAGGGCGGCTCATCAGGTGAGTGAGCTTTTAGCCCCTGATAAATCTTAATAAAAGAAAAACCCCGCACAGGGTGCGGGGCTTCTTGGTGGGTCCTACCGGGATCGAACCGATGACATCCACGGTGTAAACGTGGCGCTCTACCAGCTGAGCTAAAGACCCATGTGTCTTCCGCCTTATCTCTCGCGGCGACAGGTAATACTCTACGCAGTCCTAAAGGGCTGTGCAAATCGAAAAGGGGTTCACCTGACCATTTTTAGGTCATTTTTTGCCCATTTTTACCCAAAAACCCCGCATTATACTGCCCTGACATGGGAATATATTCAGGGTAAAAAAATTCCAAAAAATTTTCCAAGCGCTCCCCAGAAAGCCGAAGGGCCCCTTACTAGAGGCCCTTCGATACTCACACTTTACTTGCCCTGGTGGGAAATCAGACGGGTAGCAGTCCATTCCTGAGCCAAGGACTCAGTGGTGGTCACTTTAAGCCCTGCCAAGGGAGCCGCATGCAACACATCTGCCGGAGAAACATAACCTTGACGACCGGATTTAGGTGTCAGCAACCAAATCACACCCCCATCATCAATAGAGGCAAGCACATCCATCAGCCCGTCAACCAGGTCGCCATCATCAGAGCGCCACCACAGAAGAACACCGTCGACAATTTCCTGGTCGTCCTCATCCAGCAACTCAGAACCCAACAAATCTTCTAGAGAGTCTCGAAGATCAAAGTCAACGTCGTCGTCATAACCGAACTCTTGAACCAAGCCGTCTTCGGGCAGGCCCAACATTTCTAGTGTCAGTTTTTGTGCAGCACCAGTGGCACTCACGTGCGTCCTCCAAAATCAAACCGTTAGGGTCCTTAGCTCCCAGGCCCGCATCGTGGAACGGCCCTCAAAGCTATACAACCCTGCTATCAGTACCTACTGAACACTTTTCAGCCCATCAAATCAACAGAACACGACCAAAAACTGCCGGTAAATTTTGCGCTGAACCCAAGCCACCTTAAGTGACGGCTATTTCACACCGGTAAACCAACGTCACCGTGACCTAAAAGGGGATAATTTGTGACAACATAGAAGAGAAGTTGTCTCTGCGACTAAAACTCTTGGCACATGAGACAAGACAAAAGGTTCACCATCGGCAGCACAGTGGCCCCGCGGTGACACAGACCCCTACACCAAAGAGAGGTTGGCTAGTGGGACCCTCAGATACGAACGATCACGTTCTCAGTGCACTGACCAATAGCTTCACTGACATCGACCCCGAAGAGACCAGCGAATGGCTCGAATCGTTTGATGACCTTGTAGAAGCGCACGGCACCGAGCGTGCGCAGTTCATTGTTCGCTCACTCATGCAGCGGGCAGGCCAGAAGTCAATCACCGTCCCCATGGTGACCACCACTGACTACGTCAACACCATTCCTGTAGACCAGGAACCTGAATACCCCGGTGACGAGCAGATCGAACGTCGCTACCGCGCATTCCTCCGCTGGAACGCAGCCGTCATGGTTCAGCGTGCCCAGAAAGCTACCATCGGCGTGGGCGGGCATATCTCCTCGTATGCCGGTGTTGCAACCCTCTACGAGGTAGGCTTCAACCACTTCTTCCGCGGACGCAACCACCCCGGTGGCGGCGACCAGATCTTCTTCCAGGGCCACTCCTCACCCGGTAACTACGCTCGTGCCTTCCTCGAAGGCCGTATCACCGAAGAGCAACTCGATGGTTTCCGCCAGGAAAAGACCAAGCAGGGCACCCACCTACCCTCCTACCCGCACCCCCGGAACCTGCCCGACTTCTGGCAGTTCCCCACCGTATCCATGGGTCTTGGCCCCCTCAACGCAATCCACCAGGCACAGTTCAATAAGTACCTGAATAACCGCGGTATCAAGGACACCTCCCAGCAGCATGTCTGGGCTTTCTTGGGTGATGGCGAAATGGATGAGCCCGAGTCGCGTGGCGCTCTCCAGCTTGCCGCTAATGACAAGCTGGACAATCTGACTTTCGTCGTTAACTGCAACCTGCAGCGACTGGACGGCCCCGTTCGCGGTAACGGCAAGATCGTTCAGGAACTCGAAGCTTTCTTCCGCGGTGCCGGCTGGAACGTCATCAAGGTTCTCTGGGGCCGTGAGTGGGATGCCCTCCTCGAAAAGGACAAGTCCGGTGAGCTTGTTCGCATCATGAACGAAACCCTGGACGGTGACTACCAGACCTACAAGGCAGAGTCCGGTGGCTTCATTCGTGAGCACTTCTTCGGCCAGACCCCCGAGACCAAGGAACTGGTTGCGGATATGACCGACGACGAGATCTGGGCCATGAAGCGCGGAGCCCACGACTACCAGAAGGTCTACGCCGCCTTCAAGGCAGCCATGGAACACAAGGGCCAGCCAACTGTCATTCTGGCGCAGTCCGTTAAGGGCTACGGTCTGGGTGCTAGCTTCGAAGCTCGCAACGCTACTCACCAGATGAAGAAGCTATCCATGGAGGACCTCAAGCAGTTCCGTGATCATCTGCGTATCCCCATCTCTGACGAAGAGCTGGAGAAGGACCTCTACAACCCGCCTTACTACCACCCCGGTAAGGACTCCGAAGAGTACAAGTACCTCATGGCCCGCCGTGAGGAACTAGGTGGCTTCATCCCCGCTCGTAAGAATGTCCAGCCCGAGATTACCCTGCCCTCCGAGAAGGCCTACAAGGGTGCTTTCAAGGGCACCGGTAAGCAGATGGCCGCTACCACCATGACCTTTGTGCGCCTGCTCAAGGACCTCATGCGTGAGAAGGACTTCGGCCACCGCATCGTCCCCATCATCCCCGATGAGGCACGAACCTTCGGCATGGACTCCTACTTCCCCACCGCTAAGATTTACAACCCCAACGGCCAAAACTACCTGGCTGTTGACCGTGAACTGATGCTGGCCTACAAGGAATCACCCGAGGGCAAGATCATTCACGTAGGTATCAACGAAGCAGGTGGCACCGCCGCTTTCACCGCTGTCGGCACCTCCTACGACACCCACGGCGAACCCATGATTCCCGTCTACATCTTCTACTCGATGTTCGGCTTCCAGCGCACCGGCGATGCCTTCTGGGCAGCCGGTGACCAGCTCAGCCGCGGTTTCATTATGGGTGCAACCGCAGGCCGCACCACCCTGACCGGTGAAGGTCTGCAGCACGCTGACGGCCACTCGCCGATTCTGGCCGGTACCAACCCCGCCGTCATCCACTACGATCCCGCCTTCGGCTACGAAATTGGCCACATCGTCAAGCGCGGTATCGAGCACATGTACGGCACTGGGGACGAAGACCACAACGTCATGTACTACATCACCGTCTACAACGAGCCCATTCAGCACCCCGCTGAACCTGAGAACCTCGATGTTGACGGCCTGCTTGGCGGTATCTACCGTCTACATGAGGCAAAGAACGACGGGCCCCGTGCCCAGATTCTCGCTTCGGGTGTAGCCGTTCCCTGGGCAGAGAAGGCACAGCAGATTCTGGCCGATGACTGGGGCGTTTCCGCCGATGTCTGGTCAGTTACCTCCTGGACCAACCTGCGCCGCGACGGCCTAGAAGCTGAGCGTGAAATCCTTCAGGATCCCACCGCCACCCCACGCACTCCCTTTGTTGCCAAGCAGCTTGAGGGTGCAACCGGCCCCATCGTGGCCGTGTCTGACTACCAGACCGACCTCATGGACGGTATCCGACAGTTCGTTCCCAACGAATTCGCAACCCTGGGTACTGACGGCTTCGGCTTCTCCGACACCCGCGCAGGCGCACGCCGCTTCTTCAAGATTGACGCCGAGTCCATTGTCGTCCGTACCCTGCAGATGCTGGCAAAGCGAGGCGAAGTACCCGCCGATGCGCCCGCCAAGGCATTCGCCCAGTACGATCTGAACAACATCAACGCCGGTACCTCAGGTACCGCAGGTGGTGATGCCTAAGCAGTAGGGCAATAGCTCTGACTGCCTAGGCCCAGGCAAGCCCCCGAGGGAACTCGGGGGCTTGCCTTTTATCTGCATAGGGTGTAAGTGGCTGTGTGAACTTTATTGGCTTTTGAGAAGATGCAGGTCGAGATGGGGCCTGACCAGGCTTTGGGGAGTAGGATAGTTATTTGAAATTATGTACCGGTAATCTTCAAAGATCCGGTCTCCTTCAAGAACTGAGGCGGTAAATCGCGTGATTGCACTGGTGTGCCCCGGTCAGGGCTCTCAAAAACCCGGCTTCCTATCCCAGTGGCTAGAGCTGGAGGGAGTTCGCGACCACTTAGAGCAGCTCTCAGCGGCAGCAGACCTAGATCTGGTGCACTACGGTACCGAAGCTGACGAAGAAACTATCAAAGACACCGCCATTGCCCAGCCCCTTATCGTTGCCGCTGGCCTTGTGACCGGTAGGCTGGCTCTCACAGCGCTGAAGGGCCAGGACCTCATTCTGGCCGGGCACTCCGTGGGTGAGATTACGGCCTGCACCCTAGCCGGTGTACTCACCGACGAAGAAGCCATGCGCTTTATCAAGGTTCGAGCTACCGGTATGGCCGCCGCGTCAGCTGCTACTCCCACCGGCATGGCCGCTGTTCTAGGCGGCGCCGAAGCGGACGTCCGGGCAGCTATTGAAGCAGCTGGGCTGACAGCAGCAAACTCTAACGGCGGCGGCCAGATTGTTGCCGCTGGCTCCCTTGATAACATTGCGACCTTTGCTCAGAACCCCCCGGCCAAGGCCCGGGTGATTCCCCTCAAGGTGGCCGGCGCTTTCCATACTTCTTACATGGCATCTGCCCAGGAACCCCTGGCTGATTTTGCCGCGACTCTCAGCCCCGCCCAGCCCCAGTTTGAGCTTCTTTCTAACTATGACGGTCAGGCTCTTGCAGGTGGCCAGGAGACCCTGGACTCTTTGGTCGCCCAGGTCACCCGCCCCGTCCGCTGGGACCTCTGCATGCAGACTCTCGGTAACCACCAGGTAAGCCGCATCGTTGAAGTCTCTCCCGCTGGCACCTTGATAGGCCTGGCTAAACGAGCCATGCGCGGAACCCCCAGCACTGCGGTAAACACCCCCGCCGAGCTTGAAGAACTTACAGAAGCGCTCAGCGCATAGCCCACCCGAAAGGATCTCCCATGCCTACTCTCCAGCAGGTTGAGACCAACCGATACTCCCGTATTCTGGGGTACGGTGCCGCCCGCCCCGACCTCCTGGTCACCAACGACGATATAGCCGGGCCGATCAACTCATCCGATGAATGGATTGTTCAGCGCACCGGCATCAAGACCCGCCACCGTGCCTCAGAAAAGATTTCGGTTGCAGACCTAGCTATTGGTGCCGCTCAGGACGCGCTAGAAGCCTCAGGCCTTGCCGGGGAAGAGCTTGATGCTGTCATCATCTCCACCATCTCCCACCCCTACGCCACTCCTTCCTTGGCTACTATCGTGGCCGATGCAGTTGGGTCAAAAGCGCCAGCCTACGACATCTCAGCCGCCTGTGCAGGCTTCTGCTACGGTATTGCCCAGGCTGATGCGCTAGTACGCTCTGGCCTAGCGAATAAAGTACTGGTCATCGGTGTTGAGAAGCTCTCAGACTTCATCGATAACACCGAACGATCCATCTCCTTCCTGCTCGGTGATGGTGCTGGTGCCGCAGTGGTAGGAGCATCGGATACTCCCGGTATCGGCCCCACCATCTGGGGTAGCGACGGTGAGCGTTGGGGTGCAGTGGGCATGACCCACTCCATGCTCGATATCCGCAACCGCGACTTTATAGCCAACCCCGTGCAGGAGGGCGAAAAGATTTGGCCCACCCTGCGCCAGGACGGCCAGGCTGTCTTCCGCTGGGCCGTCTGGGAAATGGCAAAGGTTGCTCAAAAGGCACTGGAGGCCGCAGGTATTACCGCAGATGATCTGGGTGCGCTCATCACCCACCAAGCCAACATGCGCATCATCGATCAGATGGTCAAGACCCTCAAACTACCTGAGACTGTTGAGGTTGCCCGCGATATTGAATGCGCCGGAAACACTTCCGCCGCGTCGGTTCCCCTTGCCGCCCACCAGCTTCTGCAAGAGAACCCCCAACTGTCCGGCACCTTTGCCCTACAAATCGGTTTCGGCGCGGGCCTAGCCTTCGCAGCCCAGGTCGTCGTCCTTCCCTAGCTCCTATCGGCAGGGTACCACCAAAAACGGCACTCAGGCTGCCGCAATATTTTGAAAAATGTTAGATTTATTTCAAAATTTTAGTGGCGTCACACCGTCTCTTTGCGCGGGCTAGAAGCTACACTCATTGTTGAGGCTTAAGCGGGACTCCCGTGGCCAGCCACCACCCTTGCCCTAAGGCTTGGTGCGTAAAGTCAAAAGCGGCCTATAGGGCCGTCATCTCTCAAAAGGAGCCATCATGGCAGATCAGAACGAAATCCTTGCAGGTCTTGCAGAGATCGTCAACGAAGAAACCGGCGTTGAGGTAGAGGACGTCCAGATGGATAAGTCCTTCACCGATGACCTGGATATCGACTCCATCTCAATGATGACCATCGTTGTCAACGCTGAAGAGAAGTTCAGCGTCACCATCCCCGACGAAGAGGTTAAGAACCTCAAGACCGTAGGCGATGCCGTCAACTTCATTGCCAACGCCTAAAAAGCGTCGTTAGGTTGGGCCCGGTTTTATGCCGCGCCCAACCTCCTTTTTATTATTTTCACCCTTAGTTCGTCTTCAAAGGATTCAAACATGACTCGTAAAGTTGTGGTGACCGGTCTCGGTGCTACTACCCCCATTGGTGGGGACGTCCCAACGACCTGGGAGAAGGCCCTTGCCGGTGTTTCTGGTATCAGCACCATTGAAGAAGACTGGGTTGAAAAGTACGAGCTCCCCGTTTCTATTGCTGGTCGAGTCGCAGTTTCCGCTGTTGATTCGGGCCGTCTGACCAAGGTCGAAGCCAAGCGCCTTGACCCCTCAGGCCAGCTCGCTCTGGTCGCGGCCCGTGAAGCCTGGCAGGATGCAGGCTTCAGTGGCCCCGACGCTGAAGCAGCTAAGGAGTGCGACCCGCTGCGGACCGCGGTTGCCTTCGGCACCGGTATCGGCGGCGTATGGACCCTCCTTGATGCCTGGGACACCCTGCGCGAAAAGGGGCCCCGCCGTATGCTCCCCATGACCGTGCCCATGCTGATGCCCAACTCTAACGCCGCCGCAGTTTCTATGAACCTCAAGGCTCGCGGCTCAGCACAGACCGTGGTATCTGCTTGTGCCTCATCGACCGAAGCACTTGAAATCGGCCTCATGCTGATTCGTTCGGGTAAGGCTGATGTTGTGATCGCTGGTGGTTCAGAAGCCGCTATCCACCCCATGACCATTGGTGCCTTTGCCAAGATGCAGGCCCTGTCTACTCGCAACGACGACCCCCAGGGCGCTTCACGCCCCTACGATACCGACCGTGACGGCTTTGTCATGGGTGAAGGCGGCGCCGCCCTGATCCTGGAATCTGAAGAGCACGCGCTGGCTCGCGGTGCCCGTATCTACGCTGAACTTGCCGGTACCGGTGTATCAGCCGATGCCTACCACATCACCGCGCCCGACCCCGCAGCTCTCGGTGCTAGCCGTGCTCTCCAGGAAGCGCTAACCGACGGCGGCATCAGCCCCGAACAGGTTGTTCACGTCAACGCACACGCGACCTCCACCCCCGTGGGCGATATTCCCGAGTCCCTGGCTCTACGCGAAGTCCTTGGCGATCACACCGATCAGGTCGCTGTCTCTGCCACCAAATCCATGACCGGGCACCTGCTCGGTGGTGCTGGCGCCCTTGAGGCAGTGCTGACCGTCCTTGCTCTTCATCACCGCAAAGCCCCCTGCACCATCAATCTGCAGAACAAGGATCCCCAGGTTGAGCTCGATATCGTTACCGAAGCACGTAACCTACCTGCAGGCGAGATCGTTGCTCTTTCCAACTCCTTCGGCTTTGGCGGCCACAACGCCGTAGCCGCTTTCCGCAGCGTTGAAAACTAACTAAACCCTAGGGTTCAATAACCAGGGGCGGTCTTCTCAACTAGGGGAAGACCGCCCCTGTGCATCTTCAAAACGCCCTTACCTGCATACTGACATCTGTGTGTGAGAAAAGTCAGATGGTTTTTAGCCTTCGCTCCTAATATGAGCGATATTGATGGTCTTCTTGCTATAACGAAGTGGCTCAAGCTCCTCGTCCCAGGCTTGGCCCAGTGCGAGCGCAAACTGGTCGTAGAGGGCCTTATAGTCACCGGCGGCTTGCTCAAAGGCGTAGCGGATTCTGTCTTCAGTCACGGTAAAGTTGCCCTGCGCGTCAACGGGCTGTGTACAGAGGCCCAGTGAGGGCGTATGCATGATGCGTAAGGCGCTACTGGTGGCGGTGGGCCGTTCGGTGATCTCAAAGTGGGTATCTGAAAATTGGCGGAGGGCTGAAGCCAGCTGGGCGGCTGTGCCTGCTGGGCCGGTCCAGGTAAGTTCGGTGCGCTGGTAACCGGGGCGGGCAGGTTGGGCTTCCCAGCTCAGCTTGAGGGAGGCTTTGAGGGTGTTTTCGATGCTCCACCGGATATGGCTGGTCAGGGCGGCGGGGACGGCATGTAACAGCACGAACCCGCCGGTGAGGGCGGGGGGTTCAAATAATCCTTGAGTCTCTGTTGCTGAAAACATGCTTTTTCTATCCTATATCGTGGCTGATGGCTATCAGAAAGCGAGGGTGCAAAGGTGCAGGCAAGAATGGTGGGGTTCTCTTGTTAGGCTCTGGGGTGGGCACGCGAATAGACCTGCGCTAACCGGTCTACGGACACGTGGGTATAGACCTGGGTGGTTGCCAGGGAGCTGTGTCCAAGGAACTCTTGGACTGCTCTGATGTCTGCGCCCCCGTCGACCATGTGGGTAGCGGCGGTATGGCGGAAGATGTGGGCACCACTGGCATCAGTATTATCGAGGGTTTCTAGCAAGCGGGTTAGGTCGGCTCTGATTTGCCGGGCATTTGCTCGTTTGCCCTTGGGGCCTATGAAGAGCGCGTACTGAGGCTCTGGTTGAGTGTGGGGGTACTCCGTGCTAGCTTGCGGTAGCCACTGGGGCCTGCCCTGGGCAACCCAGAGGGAGAGAGCTTTCATAGCCTGAGGACCGAACGGCACTACCCGTTCTTTGTTGCCTTTGCCGATGACCCTCAGGGTTCTGCCCTGCCGGTCGATGCTGGTTAGATCGAGCCCGGTGAGCTCTGAGATGCGGATACCTGTTGCGTAGAGGACTTCCACGGCCGCGTTCAGGCGCAGGAGCCGGGGGTTGAGTGGGTCTAGCCCCAGCGCACGGTGCAGGGTCTGGGTCAGGTTTTCCATATGGTGAGCTGAGAGCACCGTGGGAAGGTAGCTGGTTTTCTTGGGGGTGGAGAGCTTAAGCGCCGGGTTGGTTGCTATCAGTTCTTCCTCTTCTGCCCAGAGAAAGAAACTGCGAATACTTGAGGTTCTGCGTGCCATCGACGATCTGGCCGCCTGCTTCTGGTGGTGGGTTGCCAGCCAGCCACGGAGCAATTCCAGGGTGATATGTGAGAGGTGGGTTGTTCCGTGCCTCCTGGCATAATCAAAAAAATCCCGGAGATCTGCCAGGTAGGCCCTCATGGTTTCGGGTGACCGGTGCAATTCATAGGTCAGGTAGCGCTCATAGGCTTCAAGGGCCCTGATGTATTCTCGATCTTCGTCGATAGCGGCTGCACCGATTTTGAGGGTGGTGGGCAGCTGATGGCTCTCGTAGCTTGGGCCCATCTACTCCCCCTCTTTTCTTACCTGGATATGACGACCATAGGTTCACCCCATTTTAGCCCCTAAGTGCTTGTGCCCTTGCTCAAACTTTTTGCGCCAGCCATTTCCCTGACTCTGAGCTAGCCCTAGCCGTTCCATCTGGGTCAGCGCTAGCATGACAGACCGGGCTGGGATTCCGCTTTCAGCACCGATAGCGTCCACAGGGCGGTAGCTACTGACCGGGAGCACGTCCCAGATCCTGCCTTGAATCTCCGTTAGGCTGTCTATTAGCGCCTTCCGGGCATCGACAGATTCGCTCAACAGACTGGCCTGTTCAGGGGCTTCTAAATTCAACCTACCTCTTTCGAGGTGTGTGGCATCGGTGATGAGCTGGGCTAGCCCATCGCGGATCAGCCGGTGGCAGCCCTCAGAGCTCGGGGAAAAGATAGGCCCGGGTACCGCGTAGACCGGCCTGCCCAGCTCTAGAGCGTGGTGGGCGGTGTTGAGGGCTCCGCTGCGCCAGCGGGCTTCTACGACCACGGTGCAGTAGGCAAGGGCCGCAATGAGCCGGTTCCTTTGCAAAAAACGGTAACGCGTGGGGTTCTGGCCCAGAGGGACTTCCCCCAGAATCAGTCCACGGTCGATGATGTTTTCGAGCAGACTGGCGTTTTGACGCGGGTAGAGCCGGTCCAGCCCACCTGCCATGAGGGCAACCGTAGGAAGTTCTGATGCGCCGGTGCTCAAGGCGACCCGGTGAGCTAGAGCGTCAACCCCAAATGCGCCCCCGGATACGATGGTCTTACCCGCTGCGGCTGAGTCACCGGTTAGGTGTGAGGTTGCAGAGTTACCGTAGGAGCTGACATCCCTGGAGCCTACGATGGCCTGGCTGGTAGCAAGGTTGAGATGCTTGAGCAAGGCTCTATCGCCTCTGCCCCACAGCCCAAAGGGCATACGTTCGGCAAGGTCATTGAGGGCCACCGGCCAGTCAGGGTCTTCGGGCACACAGAGCCAGGCCCCGCAGGCCTTTGCCCAGGTCATATCCTGCTCTACCCTAATCCCACCCCGTCGGGCCTGCCAGCGTTCCATACGGGCTTGCACAAGACCACGGAGCGAGGCAAAGAGCTGGGGGTCCTCCCGGCCAGCTTGCGCCAGCTCTTCCTGCAGGTAGCTGGCCGTCAGCTCCCTGCGCCCGGTCAAGAAATCGGCTGTCAGGAGCGGCCCGCAGAGGGCGATCAGGGCGGTAGTTGCTGTATCTTCGGGGTCGCTGATCCGCATGATTTCCGCTCTTGCGCGGCGGATATTTTCGAGGTCCTGGTGCTCAGTCATGATGCGCCGCCTTCCATACCAAGATTGCGAAAATACAGGGCCAGGTCCAGATGGTCCTGGGTGGGGCTAGTGCTCCCGTCAAGATCGGCCAGGGTCCAGGCGGTTCGGAGTACCCGATCATAACCGCGAGCGGTGAGCGTCCCCCGGTCAATGGACCGGGATAGCTCCGCAGTGAGAGCCGCAGAGAGCTTAAGCGGCCCGCGCAGAATCTTTCCGTTCGTCTCAGCATTGGTGCTCAACCCGTAGGGAGCAAGCCGCTCAGCCTGAGCCGCCCGTGCCTGTGTCACTCTGTCCCGAACCTTTGCAGAACTCTCATAAGTGCCGCTGGCCGCCAGATCAGCGGCCGTCACCTTAGGGACGGTAATACGCACGTCAAGACGATCGAGTAAGGGGCCAGAGAGCCTACCGAAGTATGCCCTCCGTTCCCTGCTGGTACAGGTGCAGTCCAGCCCCCGCCCCACGTTGTTACCGCAGGGGCAGGGGTTAGCCGCCATTACCAGCTGAAAACGTGCCGGGTAGCGAGCAGAAGCTGCAGCGCGGTCGATGACAATCTCCCCGCTCTCCAGCGGCTGGCGGAGCGAGTCAAGAACTGTCCGCTTGAACTCAGGTGCCTCGTCCAGGAAGAGGACCCCGCGGTGGGCCTTAGAGACACAGCCGGGACGGGGAATGCCAGCACCACCACCCAGAATTGCGGGAGCGCTGGCGCTGTGGTGGGGCGCTTCGAAGGGAGGAAGGGTCATCAACGAACTCCGAGCCGCCCCACCCGAGCACAGCGAATGAATTGCCGTTACCTCCATAGCATCTTGGGGACCCAGCGGCGGCAGAATACCGGTCAGCCGCTCAGCAAGCATGGTTTTACCTGAGCCAGGAGGCCCATTCAGGAGCAGATGGTGCCCACCCGCCGCAGCAATTTCTAGTGCCAGCCGGCCTTCGGCTTGACCAGCAACATCTGCCAGGTCAGGAGGTAAAGCCTTGGTTTCTTGTTCATTCTCTCGCACGGGTCTGGTCAGCTGAGGCCGTTTGAGACTTTCAGGCTTCTTAGCACCCAGTTCCACAAAGATATCGGCCAGGCAGCTGTAGCCGTAAACCTCAGCCCCCGCAACCAGCGCCGCCTCCTGCTGGTTACCGGCAGGAACCACAACCTTGGGGTACCCCGCATCGACAGCGGCCTTAACCGCAGGCAAAATACCGGGTATCTCCCGCAGGCTCCCGTCCAGACCTACCTCCCCCAGGTAGACAGTCTGCCCAGACGGCTTCAGCTCCCCTACAGCTTGCAGGGCAGCTACCAGCATGGCAACGTCAAAGGCAGATCCCCGCTTAGGCAGGGTCGCCGGAGTGAGATTGACGGTGAGCTTCTGCGGCGGCAGGGCAAGCCCGGAATTCTTAGCCGCAGAACGTACCCTGTCCTTAGCCTCATTCAAAGAATTATCGGGGAGACCCAGCAGTACAAAGCCAGGAAGCGCAGCGGACACATCAGCCTCTACCTCAACCAGGTGGCCTGTTACCCCGACCAGTGCTATTGAGAACGTCCGAGCAAAAGCCACAGCTACAGCACCGCCTTAACATGCTCAAAAGTGAAGTCCTCGGCTGTGCCGCACACCGCAACAGCATCAATACGCAGGGAACGGTAATCACCGGTATGCTCCGAACACCAGGCATAAGCAAGCTGACGGAGCCGGTTGCCTTTCTCACGGGTAATGGCTTCTAGCGGGTGGCCGTATCCGCTCCCTGACCGCGTTTTAACCTCAATAAAAACCAGATCCATGTCGGGATCAACCATGACCAAATCGATCTCCCCCACCGGTGAGCTCCCTAGGTTGCCAGACGGTGGCCGCCAATTCCGTTCCACCAGGCTATAGCCATTAAGTTCCAATACAAGCAGCGCAAGGTCTTCACCCCAGCGCCCTACCCTAGTGTTGTTGGCGATACTGGACTGGGTTCTCAAGCTCATAGCCAGGCCTTTCTCATGTGAGGGTCAGGTACCCTCAGCATGGCCTAGCAGACCCCCACTACCTCGCCCCAAGTAGCGCTGTGTATGACTCAAACCGCCCTAGATGCACAAATACAGAGGTAAGCCAGCTACCAAAAGGTGAAAGAATGACGGCCTATTTCCTCGCAGACCTCTCGGGTGCTCACACCCGAGAGTCAATCACCCCACCAGCAGTAGGTAGCGCGGGTAGGGCAAAGCCCCGGTGGGAACTCACTCACCGGGGCCATGAGAACAAGACAGGCACTACCCTAAATCGGGGTCCAAATCAGTCAAATGAGGTACAACCAGTTCCTCCGCAGCCGCCCGCTCCTCAACGTTGATATCACGCACAGAGTAGACCCTCACATTCTTCACAAACCGGGAAGAACGGAAGACATCCCAGACCCACACGTCCTGAAGCTCCACCTCAAAATAGATAGCTCCGTCTGCGGTTCGTGGTCTTACCTGTACCTGGTTAGCCAGGTAAAAACGACGGTCGGTTTCCACTATGTAGGTAAAGAGCTCAGCGACATTCTTGTACTCTTCGTAGAGGGCAAGCTGGGCACCTGATTCGTAGCTCTCTAAATCTTCGTTACTGCTCATCGATCCTCCTTCTCTCGTTCAAGCAATGCGGCTTTCACCTGATCTGCTGTTGCTGGGAGCGACCAGCTCAGGCGGTGGACCGGTGTAGGGCCGGCCTCCTTAATCCTGGCCCGGTGAGTGGTAGAACCATAGCCCTTATTCTTGGCCCATCCAAAGCCCGGATAAGTACGGTCAAGCTCTACCATGAGCCCGTCGCGTTGGACCTTGGCTACCACTGAGGCGGCAGCAATGGAGGCACACCGGAGGTCTCCCTTAACTTCCATCTGGACCGGCCCGAACCAACCGTTCTGGGTACCCGGAACAGCTTTCCAAGCTTCTGCAACAAGGTCAGTGTAGAGTGCCTGGACTGGGTCAAGCTCAGCAAAAAGGTCATTCTGCGGGTCTGCCAACCAGTTATGTTTGCCATCCAACAAGATAGCATCGGGGTAAGCCCCAGCGGCAGCTACCTGGGCAAGCGCTCGCTGACCTGCTAAGCGCAAGGCTGTGGTAATGCCCAGGGCGTCAATCTCCGCCGGTGATGCATGACCGACAGCGGTTACAGCCCACTGCTGAATCTCGGGGAGCATAGCCAAGCGTTTTTTCTCGCTCAGCGCCTTGGAATCAACCAGTCCCTCAACCTTCAGCTGGGCACCGGCCTTAATGACAGCTACCCCCACCGTCACCGGCCCAGCCAGCGGTCCACGGCCTACCTCATCCATACCGGCTAGCAGGGTAAGGCCCCGCGCAAACAGCGAGGACTCTACCGAAAGGTCAGCAACTGGCCTTGTTGTACCTACCAACTGGCTACTCGCTATCGGGGACCTGCGAAAAGACGTCATCGGCACCATTGATGAAAGTAAAGTTGGACAGCGGCCAAGCTACCACGAATACCTCACCAACCACCTCAGCATCGTTGATGAACTCTGTACCGGTCTCAATGTGGTAGCGGGAATCAGCCGAATTGGAACGGTTATCGCCCATGACGAAGTAGGAGCGTTCGGGGACAATGACGTCAAAGGCGACCTCGGTCGGTTTGACACCGGGCTTGAGGTAGGTTTCGTCAATCTTGACACCGTTGACAAAAATACGCCCGTCTGGGGTACCCACAACGTGATCCCCGCCGACACCGATAACGCGTTTCACAAGGTAGTTGGATGAGCTGTCTGGCATCACGCCCACAAAGGCTAGGGCATCGCGCACAGGGTTTGAGTTAGAAGAGGCAGGCATCCACCCCTGGGCGTCTTTGAAGACCACGATATCGCCGCGCTCAGCCTCACCGAACAGTTCACCGGCCACATTCACAAAGACTCGGTCGTTGATTTGGAGAGTGTCCTCCATAGAGCTGGAGGGGATGAAGAACCCTCGTACCACAAAGGTTTTGAGCAAGAAAGCGATGAGGACCGCGTACAGAATAATCAGGGCGTACTCTTTGAGAGCGCTGTTTTCGCGGCGGCGTTTACCGCCTTTAGGTTTCTTCACCTTTGCGGTCTCGCTGTCGCTAGTCTCATCAATGTTTGCTGAGTTCTGCTGCTCCATGAGCATGCACCCTTCTGCTGAAAACGTCTTTACTGGTTTAGTTTAGTTGCTGATTCTGCAAGGACGGTGGAGGCCTTGGCCCAGCCCGGTTTGGGTAGGGGCCCTTGGTCACCTTAGTCAGGTGTGGTGCTACTTGGCCCTATTTTGTTCAAAGGCCAGACGGTATAGACGGGGGACCCAATCACCTTGTCCACCCTAACCATGCCACCTCCAGGTGCCCCCAAAAGCGCCCGTGAGTCAGCTGAGTTAGATCTGTTATCTCCCATAAGCCAGATTCTGCCCTCTGGAACCTGCACGCTAAAGGACACATCACTAGCACTCTCCCCCTGGGGCAGGTAGGGTTCCTCAAGCCGCTGGCCGTTCACCAAAAGGTAGCCCTCTGAATCGCAACATTCAACGGTGTCACCGCCCACCCCAATCACCCGCTTGATGTAAACCGTATCTGAACCCACCAATCCTAGCCACTGCCCAGCCGTTCCCAGCGGATCCCGAACCCAGGGACTACCGGATTGGTAGGGGGAAAAAGAACCGGTGCCGTCAAAAACGACTACGCTACCGCGCTCGATATGGCCGGACTGCTTGGAAACAATCAGCCGGTCCCCGGGCTCATAGGTCGGTTCCATGGAGGCAGAAGGAATGTAGTACACGTCATAAAAGAAAGACCGAATAACCAGGAGCACCGCCAAGGCAAGGAGCGAGGCAGTAGCAACAAGGCGCCAGCCCCGTAAAAAGGGTTGGCGCCTTGCCTCACTGGATTCGGCGGTGAGGCCGCTATCCATTGATAAAGGTGAAACCTAGTCGGTTTAGGCTTCGCGCTTCTCGCGGATACGAGCAGCCTTACCGTGGCGGTCACGCATGTAGTAGAGCTTGGCGCGACGGACGTCACCGCGGCTAACAACCTCAATCTTTTCGATGACGGGAGAGTGTACGGGGAAGGTACGCTCTACGCCAACACCGAAGGAAACCTTACGAACGGTGAAGGTTTCGCGGATGCCGCCACCCTGGCGACCAACAACGAAGCCCTTGAAGACCTGGACACGGCTGCGGTTACCTTCAACGATGTTGACGTGTACGTTGAGGGTGTCGCCGGGGCCGAACTCGGGGATGTCGGTGCGAAGTGACTTGTTGTCAATGAAGTCAAGAGTCTGCATTGAATTTCTCCGTGAATATCTCTGCCGCAGGTCAAACATATTCCTGATAAATCGTAGGCAGTGTCTGAGGACGCCGGGGCGCCAGACCGATGCTGTCTACGAGTAGATTGTTTCACCCTCACCCACTCTGGGGGCTTGGGTGGCTCATACTGTTAGCGGTCGCTCTTCCCCCTGCGGCAGGGGCGTGCCCAGTATGAACACAAAAAACAATTATCTCACAGGAAATTAGCTCTGGCCAAGTATGCTGGCGGGAAAGATTGCTGACCTTGTGTGAGTTTAATTGCTTGGCTCTGGGGCTCCTTATGCAAGGGCCGCTTGCTCGGCGGCTTTCTTAGCGGCATGCAGTTCTTGCAGGAGCTTACGGTCCTTCTTGTCCCAGCCCTCTTGGGGGTAGGCCTTTATCATGTCGTAGCGCCGCTCAAAGGTGCGGATAATCTGCTCATCGCGCCGCCAGCGGGCGATGGCCCCGTGGTTGCCAGATAGCAGAATAGAGGGAACCTGCTGGTCCCGCCAGGTAGCCGGTTTGGTGTAGACCGGGTATTCAAGCAAGCCGCCTGTGTGGGATTCTTCGTCCAGGGACTCGGGGTTGCCCATAGCACCGGGTATCAGGCGGGTAATAGCCTCAATCATGACCATGACCGCGACCTCTCCCCCATAGAGAACATAGTCACCAATGGATACCGGCATGACTCTAAAGCTTTGCTGGGCCCAGTTGAGTACCCGCTCGTCGATGCCCTCGTAGCGGGCGGGCGCAAAGACAATGTGTTGCTCTTCTTCGGCCAGCTGGTAGGCCAGTTGCTGGGTGAGGACCTGCCCGGCCGGGGAAGGAACGATCAGTAGCGGCTGGGAGTCGCCAGCAAGCGGGGAGTTAGCTAGGGCTTGGTCCAGGGCCAGGCCCCAGGGTTCGGGTTTCATGACCATGCCTGCTCCCCCGCCGTAGGGGGTGTCGTCCACGGTCTTGTGCCGGTCGGTGGCGTAGTCGCGCAGGTTGGTGAGGTTTAGCTCAACTTTGCCGGTCTCTTGGGCTTTGCCCAGCAGGGAAAGTTCCAGGGGCGCAAGGTACTCGGGGAAGATAGTAATGACATCAAAGCGCATGGGTTATGCGTCCTGCTCGTTTTCGCTCTCTTCGGTCTTGCTGTTGAGTTCCAGTAGGCCGGCGGGCGGGTCGATAATGACGTACCCCTCTTCAATATCAATAGCTGGAATAAGCTCTTCGACGAAGGGAATCATGACCTCAGAGCCGTCCGCGGTGTTTTTAAGGAGCATGATGTCCTGGGTGGGCATGGTCTGCAGGCCCACGACTAGGGCGATGGGTTCTTGGGGTAGGTAGCCGTCCTCGCTGATGTCAGAGGCCAGGTAGACCGGCAGATCCAGGAGTTGGTGCTCGTAGTAGCCTTCGCTATCGTCTTCTGCCGCTTCGGTGGTGGAGTCGAAGCTGAGGCGGGTGTCGCGTAGGAGTTCGGCCTGGTTGCGGTTTGTGATTTCTTGGAAGGCTACGACCAGGATTTTTTTGTTCCAGCGGGAGTTTTTGACAGTCAGGCTACCTGCCGGTGCCAGGGCACCGGCAGGAGTTGCAGGGTTATGGTTTTCGATCTCGAGGACGGAGCCGGGGGCGAAGCGTTCTTGGGGGGAATCGGTGAAAAGCTGGACGGTGACTTCGCCGCGAATGCCGTGGGGTTTGCCGATTCGGGCTACCTGGACCTGCATGGGTGGCTCCTTGAGGGGTTGGGGATGAGGGGTGTTCTTGTTCTTACACTCTACCGGTAGCGCAATGGTGCGGGCACAAAACGCACCGGGGCAGGCAAAAGCCCCGCGCCGGTTTCCCGGAGCGGGGCTTCTTCAAGTATTCAGTTAGCGTCGTCGATCGGTCTCGATGACATCTACCCTAAGACGGTCACCATCATTAATGGCGTTGACCACGGTGCGGATGCTCCTGGCGGTTCGGCCAGAACGGCCAATCACGCGACCCAGATCATCGGGGTGGACGCTGACTTCCAGAGTTTCACCGCGCCGACCGGTCTTAGCCCGAACCTTCACGTCCTCTGGGTTATCGACGATACCCCGAACCAGGTGTTCGAGAGCGTCAGCCAACATGATTACTCTGCTGCTTCCTCAGAAGCGGCTTCTTCAGTAGCCTCTTCAGCGGGAGCTTCCTCAGCCTTGTCCTCACCCTTGGGGGTGATAGCCTCGGGCAGGATGACCGAGCCCTTCTCGGGAACAACGAACTCAGGCTTAGCGTCAACAGGCTTGACCTGGTTTTCAGCCTTTTCGCCCTTGGCAGCAGCCAGGTCGCCGGTTAGCTTCAGCAGAGCAGCTACCTGCTCGGTGGGCTGGGCGCCAACTGACAGCCAGTACTGGGCACGCTCTGAGTTGATTTCGATGCGTGAGGGGTTCTCGGTCGGGTGGTAAATACCGATTTCCTCGATAGCCTTACCGTCACGCTTGGTGCGTGAGTCAGCTACTACAACACGGTAGCGGGGATCGCGGATTTTACCGAAACGCTTGAGACGAATTTTAACAGCCACTGTAGTGGTTTCTCCTGTTTTCTATCAGTGTTCGAAGAACTGGTCCTGGCTCGTGGGGCGGGCCTGACCAAGCTCCTCTGCGGACACAACCTCCCCCGGATGAGAGGGGCCGGGGAAAATCGAGTACCCGTCAAGTATGCCAGCTTGTTCCCACTTAAGCTAGGCTTTAGCCACCTAAAAGCGGTGTGTTGTGTCTAATGCCTATGAGGCTGTGCCCGCCGACTGGCTCGGCTCTGGCGGTCAGGGGAGGTCGGCAGGCTCAGCCACGAGCGTGCAGGGAGCAGGTTTACTTTTTGACTGCCTGCCTCCAGCTGACCGAGCCACCGCCACGCATGATATTGGAGTGATAGATTCGGGCACCCAGGCGGGTCAACAGGGCTGCCGCCAGCAGGGTAAGGCCCAATGCGGCCAGTGGCTCCCACAGGGCCACTTCTTCCGTCAGTAGACGGCGGGGCATAGCGATGGAAGACAGCACCGGCACAAAGGATACTATTTTCAGGATGGTACCCGAAGCATAAACTCCACCAAAGAGAGCGGCTAACAAAACCATAGTGACGGGGCTAGCCAGGTTGGCTATATCTTCGGTACGGGCCGCCATAGCCCCCACAGCCGCCCAGATAGTTGCAATAGCAGTGAAGCCGGCAATATAGAAGACAGCAAACCAGCCTGCCGAAGGTAGGACCCAGCCAAACTCAGCGGCAGCTCCGGTAACCTGTAAACCGATCAGGGCAACGATTGCGTAAGCAGCAACCTGCAGGATAGCCAGGATCAAATTGCCCACTACCTTGCCTGCTAGCACCTGCCTTAGGGGGACGGCGGTAGCGATGATTTCTACGATGCGATTCTGTTTTTCTTCCACAACGCTATTAGCGATGGCAACACCGAAAAGCACAGTACTCATATAAAAGAGCATGGCAAAGACAAAAGCCACCAGGAAGGCTAGGGCGGTGTTATCGTTACCGGAGATAGAGCTACTCGTCACCTTAGTTCCAGCGCTGAGGGCCTCTAGGTCTATGCCCTGGGCTGCTGCGTTTTGGGCGGTGACGGTGGAGGTAATGGCCTCGCTCATATCGTTGAACAGGCTCTTATCGGGCTCGCTGTCAAAAACCAGCTCCCAGCCACTATCGGTGGGTGCTAGATAGGCATCAGCATCGCCGTCTTTGACCAGGGCGCGGGCGGCATCGGCATCGGCTACTTGGGTAGCGGTGAAGCTGGTGTCTTGGTCACTGGTGGCATCAGCTACGGTGACGAAGGAGCTGGCTCGGCTGTCAGTGGTGGCTAGGGTGTATTCTTTGCCGCCGGAGTTGAGGAAGTAGGGAATAAGGATACTCGCTAGCACGATTAATACTGTGAAAATAGTACTACCGACAAAGCTCTTGTCTTTGAGCTTGACCATGACCTCCCGTGTGGCCACAATCTGCCAGGCGTTTTTGGGCTGATTAATCGTAGTGCTCATTGCTGGGTTACCTTCCGGTAGATATCGCCAAGAGTGGGTAGCTGACGGGAGAATTCGTGCATGTCGTGTTCGATGCCCTGGCGGAGGAGGGCGGTGCGAGTGGCATGCAGGTCGGCGCCGGGTTCGATTTCTAGGATGGCTTGGGTTCCGGCAACGTCCAGGACCTTGAGGCCGGGGAATTCACGCAACCAGGCGGCATCTTGGCCGCCCTTGTAGATGAACCGAGGTACACCGGCCTGACGGAGGTCTTTGGCTTTGCCTGCGGCAGGGATACTGCCCTGGTGCAGGATAACCACGGAGTCGCAGAGGCGTTCGACCAAATCAAGCTGGTGGGAGGAGAAGAGAACGGGGACACCCTGTCGCATGAGCGAGCGGAGCATAGCGACCATGGTATCGACGGCTTGAGGATCTAGGCCAGAGAAGGGCTCGTCCAGGATCAGGGCGCTGGGGTTATGCAGGATCGAGGCTACAATCTGGACTCGTTGCTGGTTGCCCAGGGAAAGGGCTTCGAGCTTGTCGTTGAGTCGCTCCCCCAGCCCCAGTTCGCTCAGGTGCTCAGCGGCAAGGCTTTTGGCGCTGCTTGCGCTCATTCCGCGGAGCTGGCCCAGGTAGGTGAGCTGGGCCAGGATGGGCTGTTTGGGGTAGAGGCCGCGTTCTTCGGGCATGTAGCCAAAGCTGGCACGGTCGGCGGAGGTAATCTCTCGACCCCGGTAGCGGATTGAACCTGCGGTGGGTTCGAGCAGGCCCATGATCATACGCATAGTGGTGGTTTTACCTGCACCGTTAGCGCCAAGGAATCCAGTCATGCTCCCGGGTTCTACGGTAAAGCTCACCTGATCAACAACGGTCTTGGTGCCGTAGGTCTTGGTCAGACCTTGCACCTCAATTCTGTTCTCTTGCGTCACGGTGTTTCTCCTGAGGTGGTGGGGCTAGTTGGTGGGCTTACCCCAGTGTGTGGTGTTTGTTTCTACCTCTAACTCTAGGTTTGGGCGGGCACAAAGAACTCCCCCGGGAGGGGGAACCTCTCGGGGGAGTTGTGTGGGGTGGATCAGCTGACCAGCCCTACGCGGTGGGCAAAGATGACGGCGCCAACTCTGTCCCTGCTGTGGGTTTTAGCCAGGATGTTGGAGACGTGGGTTTTGACGGTGGCGGCACCCAGGAAGAGGGTTGAGGCTATCTCGGCGTTGGTCATGCCCCCTGCCAGCAGTTCGAGGGTCTCTTTCTCGCGCGGGGTCAGAGAGCTCAGAGCAAAAGCGTCCTCAGGGCTCAGCTCAGGCCCGCTCCCCTGCTTGTTTTCCTTCCCCCGGGAGGTGGATTGCACGAACCGGGCGATGAGTGGCAGGGTCATCTCGGGTGAGAGCAGGGCCAGGCCGCTGGCTACCTTACGGATAGCATCGACCAGGTCATCGGCATCGGATGTTTTGAGCAGGAAGCCACTGGCTCCGGCTTCGAGAGCCGCAAAGAGGTAGTCTTCCCGGTCGAAAGTGGTCAAAATTAGGACGGAGGTTTCGGGGTATTCTTGGCGGATACGCGCTGTGGCTTCAATACCGTCCATGACCGGCATCTGCACGTCCATCAGAATGACATCCGGCTGGGTCTGCTCGGTCAGGGCTATCGCCTCCTGCCCGTTACCGGCTTGGCCGACGACCTCCATATCGTCTTCCATGGAGAGAATCAGGGAGAAGCCGCTCCGGACCAGTTCCTGGTCATCGGCCAGAAGGACTCGAATAGTCATGGTTATTTTTCTTCCTGGTAATCTTCAAAACGGACGGGGAACCGAACGAGCACCCTCCAGCCCTCTGCTCCTGTGCGAGGGCCGATCTGGGCGCTACCGCCGAGAGCGGCAGCTCGTTCCCTAATTCCTTGGAGGCCGTAGCCGGGCACTGCACCGACCTGGCCGCTTTCAGCGCACGTACCGTCGTCGGTGACTTCAAGCTCTACCCAGGTATTCTCCCCTATGCCGCCGGTGCGGAGGGCCAGAATCACCGACCGAGCCGAGGAATGTTTACGAACATTGGTCAGGGCCTCCTGAGCCATGCGGTAAATGGAGAGCTGGGTACCCTGGTGCAGGCCCTCTAATTTCTTCTCGCTACCGGCATTAATCTGAATCTGGGTTTCTATGCCGCTCTCCCGCATGGTCTGGGCCAAGGTATGGATATCAGCAATCTGAGGTTCCTTAGCCGTGGTACCGGGCTCAGCATCTGACTCCCGCAAAACCCGAATCAGGTTCTTCATCTCAGCCACCGATGACCGGGCCAGCTTTTCGATGTTCTGGAGGGGTTGAGCCGCCAGCTCAGGTTTTTTCTCCAGGGCACGACGGGCGGCTGCCGCCTGAATACCCATGGACGAAACGTGGTGGCCCACTGAGTCGTGAAGCTCCCGGGCTATGCGCAACCTGTCCTTATGAACTGCATCCTGGGCTATCTGAACGGCCTGAGCCTCAAGCTGGTCGGCCTGCTGGGCCAGAATATGACGCTGATAGGCCTCCTTCCAGGCAGTACGCCCCAGGGCACCGGCCAGACCGAAGAAACAGGTATTGCTCAGAGCTGTCACAATATAGGCGGCAGTGGGCAGGCTAAAGAGCCCTCCTCGATAGTCCTCGACCCCAAAGAGATTGAAGGTGGAGCCCATCGTTACCCAAATCATGACAATCCAGAGAAAGACAGATACACAAACTAAGGTATAGACAATCCAAAGCATAGCCCGATTTTTGGCCCAGGCTACCGCACTATAAAGCGCGGTAAAGTAGCAAAGCTGAGAACTCAGCGTAGAAACCGCAATCTGAGAAAGACTGCCGATACCAAAGAAAATAGCGGTTGCTACTATCAGGGTGGCTATAGGGTAGCGCCGCCGTGTCATTAGGGGCAGGGTCATGGCAGAAACCACCAGGTAGCTGGCGCGGATGTCATCCGGGTCGCTCCCGTAGAGGCCACTACTGTGGAAGCTGGCGTTATAGAGCAGGCTGATACCTAAGATAAGGACCCAGGCCCAGATATCGCGCCGCAGGCTAGTTTGTGGCGGGGTAGGCCGTTCCCAGTCGGGATCGATACGGTTCCAGGTGCTCATGCTCAGGAGGGGAAGTCTTTTCACCCGCCCACCCTATCAAGCCTGCTAGCCCTTCAAACTCCCCCATCCGGGGGATATGTGACCCAGTTCTAGGTGCCCTTAGAAGAAGTGAACTAGACACCAGGCCACAAACCCCGGTCTGGTTTTATTCGGACCTAGGCCCAAGATACTTCTGGCCAGCCCTCCTAGCTTTTGCCCCCAGGCCTGTAAAGGCTCTGCGGCTCAAAGTTTTCAGACTCTTGAAGTCAAGCGGATGAGGATTCTTCTGCTCAGCTTCTTCTTTCTGAGCTTGTAGCTCATCAAGAATTGAGGTAGGCGGCGCATGCCCCTGCTCCGCAGCAGGGGGGTGGACCTGGTGAAGCCAGCTATAAGCACGAGCAAGGACCAGCTCTGCGGCTCCACTTGCCCCCAGCGCCGCTGCGCTAACAGCGGCACCGCGGGCAGGCTGGCCCTTGAGAAGACGGCGGGTAGCCCACACAGCCAGCAGGCCGGAAGCACCCAATTGAGCAAAGCCATCTGCTGCCGCTAGCCAGGGCCGCTGAATCAGCTCACGGGACACAGCGCTGAGCCTATCAGTACCGTTGGGGTAGGCAGTGACGCTCTCCTTGAGCCGGTCCAGGCCGCTCATCTGCGGGCTAAACTCCCGATAGCCTACAAAGTCGGCAAGGAGCACGGAGCCATCGATAACTTTAAGGAGTTCATCAGGCAGTTCCAGCGCGTGCAGGGCAGATTCTAAACCTTCGGCGCTGGCACCATCCATGACATAGTTGGTCAGCCGTCTGCTCGCCTGCTCATCCAGGCCGTAGAG